>CAZKKP010000065.1:0-4175 GCA_964553295.1 uncultured Thermoanaerobaculia bacterium
GGCGGCGGCGGGCCAGCGCCGCCGGATCGTCTCGGGGATAGCGGCCGGGTCCGGCAGGGGTGCGGCGAGCGGGTCCTCAAGCGGCAGCTGCTCGAGGTGGCCGAGCAGGTTCTTGTGGAGGTAGCGCCGGAAGGCGTAGGCGGTGGGGAAGGCGGCGGGGGTCGCGGCGAGGGGCACGAGGCCGTTCGAGTCGACGGCCTCCAGGCGCACGTCGAGCTTGCTTGCCGCGGCGTCAACCATGCGCGGCAGGAAGAAGGTCGGAAAGTGGTCGGTGACCACCACCGCCGCCCCGGCGGCGAGGGCCTCCAGCAGCCCGCGGCCGTGACCGTGCTCGGGCTCCACGTAGGGGTGGTAGGCGACGCTCGATCCCGCGAGCCGGCAGGCGGTGTCGGCCATGCCCTCGAGCACGAACCGGTGCAGCCGGTCGCTCGCCCAGGGATACCCTGACCGCAGCCCCTCCAGCACCACCAGCGGCAGCTGAAGCTCCCGCGCCCAGTCCGCCGCCCGCTCCAGCCCGAAGTTGAACCGCACCCGCCGCGCCGCAGTACACCAGTAGAGGACGTGGGTCGGGTTTGCGGCACGTAGAGGAGCAGAGTTCGCCACCAGGATTCGGCTCTCGGGAACGCGGGACGACCGAATCATCACTCACCCCCTCTCCTGCTCGAATGCGCGCGCTTCAGCGCGCGGATTCGACATCGCCGGACGCTCTCGGAAACCACGGCACAAACGGCGGAGTTTCCGCCTGATACCTCCGGTAGTCGTCGCCGCGGCTGGCGAGAGCGCGGGCCTCGGTGGGCGGGATCCCGGTGACGAAGAGGATGAAGTAGAGCATGACCAGAGGGCCGGCGAAGGAAACGTACCAGAGGGGGCTGCCGATCGCGATGAGGGCGTAGGCCCACCAGTGCAGCCACTCGAAGAAGTAGTTGGGGTGGCGGGAGAAGCGCCAGAGGCCGCGGCGGCAGGTGCGACCGGCCTGGGCGGGGTCGGCGCGGTGGGCGGCGAGCTGGCGGTCGGCGAGGGTCTCGCCGCCGATCGCGACCAGCCACAGGGCTACCGCCGCGAGGTCGACCAGTCCGAGGGCCGGCCGCGCCGACAGCATCGCCGCCCCGGCGGGCAGAGCGAAGAGCACGGCGAGGAGGCCCTGGAACTGGAAGAAGACCAGGATCCGCGACTCGAAGCCCGCACCCCAGCGCTTTCGGAGATCCTGGTAGCGTCCATCCTCGGGACCCTTGAGCACCCGGTCGCGGAGGATGTAGGTGCCGAGCCTGAGCGACCACAGAACCACCAGCGCCGCGACCAGCAGTCGCCGCTCGAGCAGCCCGGCGCCGGCCGCGGCGAGGATTAACGCTGACAGCCCGACCCCGTAAGTCCAGCCGACGTCCACCACGCCGGCGTCCCGAGTGCGCCGTTGCACCGCCCACAGCCCCGCCATGGCCACCGCCATCGCCCCCCACGCCACGCCCGCCGCCGTCACCATATCCTCGATCATCTCGTCACCTCCGCCGCGCGGGTGTGCCCGCAACCCAAGCGCATGAAGTTGAACCACAGAGGCACAGAGGCACAGAGGGGCGGCGGGAATCCCACGACGACGTGCCAGGTGAAACCCCAAGAGTTTCCTGAGTGGGGCTCCCGCAGGAAACTCTCGCGAAACGGATGGACTTCCGAGCCGGGAGTGCGACCGAGGCCAAGAGAATCGCCCGTTGTCATCACCGGGGGGCTCCTACCTCGAGAGTACTCTCTGTGCTACTCCCGGCTCCGAAGTGCATCACTCCCCCGGTGATTTCTCGCACGGGACCCACTCAAAGACCTCTTGAAGAATCACTTGGGACGACGTCACGGAGTGTGCGCCGCCCCTCTGTGCCTCTGTGCCTCTGTGGTTCATCCTTGCGTTCGGGTTGCGGGTGGCCCGCGCTGTGGTTCATTGCCGCGCTCCCGGAATGATGGGGCTCGAGGAGGTAGTGGGAGACGAACCACTCCTGGCCCTGCCGGTAGCGGAAGAGCTCGGAGCAGGCGAGGAAGAACACCCGCCAGCGCCGGAACCAGCGCGCCGCGTCGCCACCGTAGACCTCTCGGAAGAGCGGCATCAGGCGGTCCCGGGCGGCGTCCATGCGGGCAAGCCAGGCCTCCAGGGTGCGGCTGTAGTGGCGGCCGTCGAGCCGCCAGTGACCGGTCACCCGCAGGTGCTCGGCGAAGTGGTAGGGCTGGTCGTCCGAGGGCATGATGCCGCCGGTGAAGAAGTGGCGGGCCATCCAGTCGGAGTCGTTGGCGGCGACGTAGGGATAGGCGTGCTCGCGGTGGCAGAACACGTGCATGAACAGCGCGCCGCCGGGCTCGAGCCAGGTCGCGATCCGGCGGTACAGCTCGGCCCAGTTCCTCATGTGCTCGAACATCTCCAGGGACACCACCCGGTCGAAGCGGCGGCCCGGTTCGAAGACGTTCATGTCGGCGGTGACGACCTCGAAGTTCGTCAGACCGCGCTCCTTCGCAGTGCTCCGGATGTGCTCGCCCTGGGGGCGCGAGTTGGACACCGCGAGGATCCGCGACCGCGGGTAGCGCTCCGCCATCCACAGCGACAGCGAGCCCCAGCCGCAGCCGAGCTCGAGGATGTCCATGCCGTCGGTCAGGCCGGCCCGCGCGCAGGTCAGCTCCAGGGTCCGCGTCTCGGCCGTCGCCAGGTCGTCGACGCCCTCGGGCCACCAGCAGGCCGAGTACTTGAGCCGCGGCCCGAGCACGGTGCGGAAGAACCTCGGCGGCAGCTCGTAGTGCTGCTCGTTGGCGGTCGCGGTCTCGATCGCCACCGGCCCGGCCGCGAGCTCGTCGAAGAAGGCTCGCCGGACGGCGAGCTCGCGCTCGACGTCGCCGAGCGTGAGGCCGGCCAGACGCCGGCCGAGCAGGCGCCGGATGCCGACCCGGATGAGCGGATCCGGGACCAGCCCGCGCTCGACGGCGGCGATGGCGGCGCCGGTGGCCATCAGGCCGCCCCGCTGCAGTAGGGTCCGGCCGGCCACGCCGACAGGCCGGGGCGGGTGAGCACCAGCTGCAGAGTGCCGAGCTTGCGGCTGGCGAAGCACGCCTCGCAGACCCCGAGGTAGAAGTCCCAGGTGCGCTGGAAGGCGTCGTCGAAGCCGAGGGCGGCGACCGCCTCGAGGTGTTCGCCAAACGCCCGGCGCCAGCGCCGCAGGGTCTCGGCATAGTGCAGGGCGACGTCGTCGAGGGAGTGGACGACGAAGCCGCTGTTGTGCGCCATCGCCTGCTGCAGCGCCCCCAGGGACGGCAGGTGGCCGCCCGGGAAGATGTGCTTGCGGATCCAGTCGACTCCGCGCCGGTAGCCGTCGTAGAGCTGGTCGGGGATGGTGATCACCTGCAGCGCGACCCGTCCGCCGGGGGTGAGAAGCCGGTCGCAGGCGCGGAAGAAGTCGCCGAGGAAGGCGTGACCCACCGCCTCGAGCATCTCGATGGAGACGATGGCGTCGTACCGGCCGTCGACGTCCCGGTAGTCGACGATGCGGATCTCGACCCGGTCCTCGAGCCCGGCCTCGCGGACCCGCTGGCGGGCGACCTCCGCCTGGGCCTCGGACAGGGTGACGCCGGTGACCCGGCAGCCGAGCTCGGTCGCCGCCCACACCGCGAAACCTCCCCAGCCGCAGCCGATCTCGAGCACGTGCTGGCCGCGCTGCAGCCCGACGCCGGCCGCGAGACGGCGGTACTTGGCCCGCTGCGCCTCGGCGAGGGTCAGGCCCGCGGGCTCGAACACCGCCGCCGAGTAGGTCATGGTCTCGTCCAGGAAGAGGCGGTAGAAGTCGTTGCTCAGGTCGTAGTGGGCGCGGATGTTGGCCCGGGCCCGGCGACGGGTGTTGGTCCGCGCCAGGTGAAGCAGGCGGTCGCCGAGCCGCGCCAGCCAGCCGGCGCCCGACGGGTCGCCGAGGTCGCGCTCGTTGGCGATCAGCAGCCGGGTGAGGGCGACGAGGTCCGGGGTCGTCCAGTCGCCTGCGGTGTAGCCCTCGCCGAGGCCGATGTCGCCCTCGAGCAGCAGCCGCGCGAGTGTTCGCCAACGGTGCACCCGGAACTCGGCCTCGGGCCCTGGGTCCGGACCGGCGAAGCGGTGTCGGGAGCCGTCGGGTAGGGACAGCGCGAGGGCGCCCCGGCCCAGGTCGGCGAGCCGGCCGAGCACGAGC
>CAZKKP010000065.1:4185-7133 GCA_964553295.1 uncultured Thermoanaerobaculia bacterium
GAGCCGGGTCGCGAGGCGGTCGAGCAGCGTCGGACCGGCCGTGCCGCCGGTGGCGACAGCGGGGTGCAGCAGGGAGGCGGTTCGATCAGCCATGACGGGTCCTCCAGGCCGTCGCCGGCAGCGGCGGCTTGCTGTGGAAGGGCGCTCCCTTGAGCCACAGCCGCAGCGCCTGCCAGTGGATGCGGCCGAGGGTCCAGAGGGCGATGTGAGGGTGGCGGAGCACGGTTTGCAGCAGCGTGCGGCCGTTCAGCGGCCGGCGCTCGGCGGTCAGGGTCGAGTCGAAGGCCCGGCGGCCGTCGCGGAGCACGTCGATGTGCAGGGCGAGGCGCTCGCCGGGTGGCGTGATGCGAAAGCGGTAGCGTCCGGCGACCGGCTGGAACGGGGAGACGTGAAAGCTCTTGTCCACCTCGTCCCGGACCACGCCGCCGGCGGTCCCGGCGCCCTCGAGGAGATAGCACTGGCTCTCGCCGAAGGTGTTGTTGACCTCGGCGACGACCTCGGACAGCGAGCCGTCGGGCCGGTGGCAGAAGAAGAAGCTCACCGGGTTGAAGACGCTCCCGATGAGCCGCAGGCCGGTGAGCAGGCGCACCGGCCCACGGGTCGGCGGCCGGCCCGCGGTCGCCAGCCAGCGGTCGAGCTTGACGCGCAGGGGCGCCGGCTCGGGCCCGAGATGGTCGGCGTCATGCAGGGCGGCCAGGGCGAAGCGGTTGTGGCCGAAGCCCGCCACCTCGCGGTCGAGCTCCGCGAGCTCGTCCAGGTCGAGCAGCGCGTGCCACACCGCGTAGGAGAAGTCGTGCTCGACGTCGCCGAGGCGCCGGTGGCGCAGATGGCCGAGGTAGAGGCAGGAGGAGGTCATCAGAAGCTCACCCCGAGGCCCTCGGCGACCCGGATCGCCGACACCAGCCCGTCCTCGTGGAAGCCGTTGCCGAGCCAGGCGCCGCAGTACCAGGTGCGGTTGGCGCCGTTGTGCTCGATGATCGATGCCTGGGTGGCGGCGCTGTCCGTGGTGTACACCGGGTGGGAGTAGGTCATGCGTCGGATGACCGTCTCCGGCTGCGGCGGCGACGGCGGATTGAGGGTCACGACGTACTGGCGCGTGCCGTCGATCCCCTGCAGCCGGTTGAGGTGGTAGCTCACCGCGACCCGTTCGGTCGGGTGCTCGGCGTCTTCGAGGAGGTAGTTCCACGACGCCCAGGCCGCTCGCCGGCGGGGCAGCAGCGTCTCGTCCGTGTGCAACCATGTGTCGTTGTCGGCGAAGTCCCAGGCGCCGAGCAGCTCGCGCTCCGAGTCCGTGGGATCGGCAAGCAGGGCCAGCGACTGGTCGGCGTGGCTGGCGATCACGACCTGGTCGAAGATCTCGGTCGTGCCGTCGGTGAGCTCGAGCACGACGTCGGCGGGTGTGCGGCGGATCCGCCGGGCGCCGAGGCCGACGTGCACACCCTCGCCGAGGCCCGCGACGAGCTTGGCGATGTAGCTCGAGCTGCCGCCGGAGACGGTGTACCACTGCGGCTGTCCGGTGAGCTGGAGCAGGCCGTGGTTGTCGTAGAAGCGGAACAGCAGGTCGCGGGGGAAGCCCGAGGTCACCGTGGTGCCCGAGGACCAGATCGCCGCGGTCATCGGCAGCAGGTAGTAGCGTGAGAAGGCCTCGGAGAAGCCGTGCGCCGCGAGGAAGTCGCCGACCGTGGCGTCGTCGTCGGGCTGCTCCCGGAAGGCATTCCGGGCGAGGCCGCCGAAGCGCAGCAGGTCTCGGACGAAGCCCCAGAACCACGGGCGCAGGGCGTTGCTCGGCTGCGCGAGCATGCCCGCCAGTCCGCACACCGAGTACTCGACGTCCGGACGACGGCAGCTGATGGCGAACGACATGTCGCTGGGCTGAGCCGCCACTCCGAGCTGGTCGAACAGCCGGGTCAGGTTGGGATAGGTGTGGTGGTTGAACACCAGGAAGCCGGTGTCGAGAGCGAGCGTGCGCCCTTTCGCCCGGTGGTGCACGGTGTGCGTGTGCCCGCCGAGGCGGTCGGCTCGCTCGAAAAGGCTCACCTCGTGCCGCTGAGCGAGCAGCCACGCCGACGCCAGCCCCGAGATTCCGCTGCCGATCACCGCTACTCTCACCGCCGCCTCCGTTCTGTTGCCTGACCGAGCGCCGTGCTACCTTCCCAAAGCTATGGTTTGATCGATGTTTTGTCAAGGTTTTTTCTGAAAGCTTCTCTGGCCGTCAGTGTGGCGAGGAGATTTCTTCTAGAAATATTCTTGACAAACCATCACACGGGCCGTATCTTCGTGGAGCATGAGTGGTCGCGATCTTCCGGCAAGGGCATTCAGGTTCGAGCTCGCCTCGGAGCTGCCGTGCTCAGCCGAGAGCGTGTGGCAGTACCACCTGGCGCCCGGCGCCCTGGACCGCCTGACGCCACCGTTCCCGCCGGCCGCGGTCACCGATCGGGGCTGCGGCGTGGCGGTGGGCTCGGTCGTCGAGCTCCAGCTCGGCCGCGGGCCGCTCGCGCGGAGGTGGCGGGCTCTGCACACCACGGTCGAGCCACCCCACGTCTTCGTCGACGTCGCCCTCGAGTCGCCGTTCCGCTACTGGATCCACCAGCATGTCGTCGAGGCGCTCGGCCCGTCCCGGTCGAGGCTGCGTGACGTCGTCCACTTCGTGCCGGCGGGGCCTCTGCCGGTCCGCCTGGGCGGCCTCCTCGCGAGGATCGCTCTTTCGCTGCTCTTCCGCTGGCGCCACCGGCGCACCCGCCGCGACCTCGCCGCCGCCGCAGGGCGTCGGTCGCGGGGCCCGGTCCCGACGCTCTGCTGACATGAGATGGGAGAATGCGATGAACCCTGAAGCTCGATCCGAGTGCTCCGAGCTCGCCGACCTCTCGGTCATTCTGCTGGTAGACCGGCTCGATCGCGGTCTGTGGGATGCTGCTCTCAGCGAGCGGCTCGAACACCTCGAGGAGCGG
>CAZKKP010000065.1:7143-12940 GCA_964553295.1 uncultured Thermoanaerobaculia bacterium
GCGCCCACGTGACGTTCGCCGCCCTCGACGGCGCCGGCCCGGATCTGGTTGACGCGCTGCGGGCCGCCAGGTTCGTCGGCAGCCGCCGGGTGCTCGTCGCGGCGTCGCGGGCGACCACTGCCTGGCGACTCCCCGAGCTGGTGGACCGCCTCTCCGTGGCGATCCTCGCTGTCGACAGTGATGACGACATACTCCAGTTCGTCATCGCGACTCAGGCCGCTCGGGCGGCGTGATCGTCATGGCAGGCAACCGCGTCGACCACGACGACCCTCGCCATCTCGTCGCCAGCGAGCCGCCGCAGGAGCGCGATGTCGACGGGGTGGAAGTCCAGCTCTGGCCGATGGGGGCCGTCACCCGCCGGACCGGCATCGGCGAGCACACCTTGCGCGCCTGGGAGCGGCGGTTCGGCTTCCCGGTGCCCCGGCGTCTGCCGTCCGGCCACCGCCGTTACACTGCCGAGCAGGTCGAGCGGTTGCTGATGGTCAACGCGGCGCTGGCACTGGGGCACCGCGCGGGCGAGGTGGTGCCGCTGTCCCGGGAGCAGCTCGAGCAGCTGCTCTCCCGGCACGCTGAGACGCCCCGCGCCGTGCCGATCGCCGACGGCGACAGATGGCTGGCCGAGGTCCTCGAGGCCGTCCACCGGCTCGACGCCGGCGCCGTCTCCAATCGACTGCGCCGGGAGGCCGCCACCCTCGGGGTGCCGCGCTTCCTCGAGGAAAGGATCGTCCCGCTCCTCGTCGAGGTCGGCGAGGCGTGGGTTCGGGGCGAGCTCGGCGTGCGCCACGAGCACCTGCTCTCCGGCTGTGTGGAGGACCAGCTGCGGTCGCTTCGCATGCCGCTCGAGGGTCACGCCGTGGGCAGCCCCGTCGTCCTGGCGACGCTTCCCGGAGAGCAGCACGGGCTCGGTCTGCAGCTCGTCGCCACCCTGGCCGCGGCCCTCGGCAGGCGGGTTCGCATCCTCGGCATGGACACGCCTCTGGAGGAGATCGCGACCGCGGCCCGGACCCTGGAGGCGGCGGCGGTCGGCGTCTCGGTGAGCTCCAGCGCGGCCGAGGAGGAGACCGGGCGCCAGCTGGTCGAGCTGCGTCGCCACTTGCCATCGTCGGTCCGGCTGTGGGTCGGCGGCGCCGGCGGCGGCCGGCTGCGCGACCTGGCGCCGGGCACCGAGATCCTACCCGAGCTCGCGGGCCTCAAGGCGGCGATCCTCGACCTCGCGGGCTGACGGTTGTTCTGCGGAGCTTGACGCGGCGGCGATCCGCCCACATAGTGGAGCGCCCCTCTGCCGCGGTTCCAGGACGCGATCCGTCCCCGCCGGGTGGCGGACGCCGACGGCGGAGGAGTTCGAAACGGAGGACTTCATCGTGAAACGAAGCCTGACCGCCCTGTCCACCGGACTCTCCCTTGCGGCCGCCCTGGTCGCCTGTGCGGCCCCGACCAACGCCCCGCCGACCGCGGCCGCGGCCGACCCGGCAGGCATCGCCGCCCGCTATGGCGACCAGGTCGTCACCGTGGCCGAGCTCGAGCGCGAGGCCGGCGCGGCCCTGGTCAGAATTCGCCAGCAGGAGTACGACGCGAAGATGCAGGTGCTCCACGGCACGCTCTTCAACCGCCTGGCCGAGCAGGCCGCCGCCGCGGAGGGACTCGACCTGGCCGGCTACGTGGCCCGTGAGGTCGAGGCCAGGCTCGGCGAGCCGGACGAGGCCCAGGTGGCCCAGGTCATGGCGCAGTTTCGGGCGCGTCTGCCGCAGGACGACGCCCAGGCCCGGCAGCAGGTGGTCGCCTTTCTCCAGCAGCAGCAGCGCCAGCAGCTCGAAACCGCCCTGCGCGACCGGCTGTACGCCGCGGCCGGGGTGCAGATCCTGCTCGACCCGCCGCGGCTTGCGCCCGACCTGAGCGGCTCCCTGATCTCCCGCGGCCCCGCCGACGCCCCGATCGTGCTCGTCGAGTACACCGACTTCCTGTGCCCCTACTGCGGTCGTGTCCAGTCGACCCTTGACCAGCTCATGGAGCGCTACCCCGGCAAGGTGCGCCACGTCTTCAAGCAGCTGCCGCTGCCGATGCACGCCGAGGCGCCCCTGGCCGGTGAGGCGTCGTTGTGCGCCAACGACCAGGGCAAGTTCTGGGAGCTGCACGACTGGATGTTCGCCAACCGCTCGAACCTGAGCCGGGAGACCATCGGCGAGCAGGCCGCCGCCCTCGGCATCGACCGGGCGAAGTTCGACAGCTGCCTGGACTCGGGCGTCTACAGTGCGCGCGTCGAGGCGGAGGCCGAGGAGGCCCGCGGCTTCGGCATCACCGGAACCCCCGGGTTCCTGGTCAACGGCCGGGTGCTCAGCGGCGCCCAGCCCTTCGAGGCCTTCGCCGCGATCATCGACGAGGAACTGCGACGGGCCGGGATCGAGATCCCGCCCCCGCCGGCGCCCGCCCCGGCCGCGGAGAAGGGTGAGGGGTGAGAGGTGAGAGGACCGGTGGGCGGCGCCTGATGACAGGGACAGGGGACAGGGGTCAGTGTCGCAACAGGACTGTGATCCCCGAGCCTGAGGTCGCCGCCGCAGTGCCCGCGGTGCTGGTGTGCCGTGGGTGCAGGTTTTCGGTAGGGACACTGACCCCCGACCCCTGACCCCCGGCGTTGGGCAGCGGGCTCGTGGACGGGATGGGCGCGGCTTTGTGCTCGGGCGCTCGTCGTCTCAGTCGAGGTCGATGTCGCGGACCGGACGGCTCTGGTCCTCGTCCTTCCTGGCCTTGTCCATGAGTTCGCGGAACTTGTCCTCCATGAGGCGCTCCTTCGAGCTCTCCTTGCGCATCGCCTCGGCGAGGCGGTCGGCGGAGCGCGCCTTCTCCGCCTCGAGCTGCCGCAGCCGGGCGTCGAAGTCGGCCCGCTCCTTCGCCGGCCCTGCTGCAGGCTCATGGCCGGTGACGACGCCGGCGTCGACGTCGATCGCGAGGGCGGCGCCGCAGTGCGGGCAGGTCACGCTGACGTTCTTGCTCATGCCCTGACTCCCGGCCGGGCGGTGTCGCTCCCTCGGCGGCGCCGCCGCTGCGCCCTCTGGCGTCCGGCCACCTTTCCATCATAGTGCCCCCTGTGCCGGCAAGACCACGCAGCGAGAACGCGGTCGTCGGTGCCGAGCAGGCACCTCGATGGCGGCCACGTCCAGTCCAAAGGTGCCTCCGATCACGGGCGCCGCCCTCGACGGGGGCCGTGCCGAGGCGGTATGCTCCGGTCATCACGAGCAGTCCGCATCCGCGGCAGCTTTCCCCGCACGGTGGGGACGGGGGGTCCATGGCGGTGGAGACAGCGAAGAGGGCTCTGGTGGCCGGGCTGCTGGCGGCGGTCGCACTGGGATGCGGCGGCGCCGGTTCCGGAGTTCAGGCCCGCGCCGCGGTCGAGGACGCGGTCCGCGGATATCTGGACGCGCTCGCCCGTACCTACTCGAGCTTCGACCTGTCCAACCTCGAAGGGCATGCCTCGCCGAACGAGATCGAGGCCGTCGAGAAGCTCATCCGGCAGCTCGGAGTTGCCGGCGACCGGCTGGAGGCGACCCTGCTCGGCATCGAGTTCGAGGCCGTGGAGGTGTTCCGCGAGGTCAACGCCACCGCCCGGCTGGTCGAGGTCTGGGACGTCCGCCGCCTCGACGCCTTCAGCGGTCGCGAAAAGGGCCGCAACCCGGCCGCGATCCAGTACACGATCCTCCAGCTGCGGCGGGTCGAGGGGCGCTGGGTGGTGGTGGGGCGGAGCATTCTCGACCGCGAGCTCGCCCCGGAGGTCGAACTTGTCGAGCCCGCAGAGGTGTCGGAGCGCGACCCCCCGATCGGCCGGGTGTCTGACGAGAGCGCACCGTGAAGCGGCAGCCGGTAGTCGTGATCGTCGGCCGCCCGAACGTGGGCAAGTCGACGCTGTTCAATCGCCTCACCCGGAGCCGGCGGGCCCTGGTCCACGATCGGCCCGGGGTGACCCGCGACCGGATCGTCGGTGAGGCCACGGTTCCCGGCCGACCGGGCGTGGTGACCCTGGTGGACACGGGCGGGCTGCTGCTCGGGGACGAGGACCACTTCGTGCCCCTGATCAGGTCCCAGGCCGAGACGGCGATCCGGGACGCGGACCTCGTGCTGCTCATGCTCGACGGTGACGTCGGCCCGATCCCGGAGGACCGGGAGATCGCCGAGTACCTGCGCGCTCTGCCGCCGCCGGTGGTGCCGGTGGTCAACAAGGCGGACCGTCGCGAGGTCGACCTCCAGGCGCCTGAGTTCTTTCGGCTCGGCCTTGGCGAGCCGGTGCTGATCTCGGCCGAGCACGGCGCCGGCATGGACGAGCTCTGGGAGGCGATGCTCGGGCACCTGCCCGAGGCCGGCGCCGGAGACAAGGCCGAAGACGCGGCCGAACGGGCCGCGGGCGAGGTCCGGGTCACCATCATCGGCCGTCCCAACGTCGGCAAGTCGTCACTGCTCAACTGCCTGGTCGGGGCGCCGCGGGTGCTGGTCAGCGAGATCCCGGGAACCACCCGGGACGCCGTCGACGTCGCCGTTGAGCGGGATGGTGTGGCCTACCGCTTCGTCGACACCGCCGGTATCCGCCGCAAGGGGCGAACCGATCGCGGGCCCGAGGTGCTTTCCGTGGTGATCGCCCGCCGCGCCCTCGAGCGGGCCGACGTCTGCGTGCTGCTGCTGGATGCGATAGAGGGCGTGACCCGACAGGACGCCCACGTCGGCGGCTACGCCTGGGACGCCGGTCGAGCGATGGCGGTGGCGGTCAACAAGTGGGACCTGGTCGGCGACCGTGCGGCGGGCCGTAGTCGCCTCGAGAGCGAGCTCGAGCAGAGCCTGAAGTTCCTGCGACACGCGCCGACCCTGTACCTGTCGGCGCTCACCGGGCGCGGCGTGCACCGGCTGCTCCCGGTGCTCGCCCGGCTCGCCGAAGCGCATCGGCGCCGGGTCGCCAGCGCGGAGCTCAACCGCATCCTCCGCGACGCCTGGGCGCGGCACCCGCCGCCTGGCGGCGGCCGGCGCGAGTTGAAGCTCTTCTACGCCACCCAGGTGGGAGACGGTCCGCCGAGCTTCGTCCTGTTCACCAACCTGACCGCGCAGCCCCACTTCTCCTACCTGCGCCACCTCGAGAACGTGCTGCGGGAGGCCTTGGGTTTGGAAGGGGTTCCGATCCGAGTTATGATCAAGGGACGGAAGAGCTGAGGGCACCAGATGGTCTTCTTCAACTATGCGCTCCGCAAGCTGAACGCGAAGATCGTGTACTACGGTCCGGGGCTGTGCGGCAAGACGACCAACCTGCAGTGGATCCACGACCACTTCGAAGGAGGCCAGAAGGGCAAGATGATCTCTCTCGCCACCGAGGGCGACCGGACGATCTTCTTCGACCTGCTGCCTCTGGAGATCGGCACGATCCGCGGCATGGACGTCACCCTGCAGCTCTACACGGTGCCCGGCCAGGTGCACTACAACTCGACCCGCCAGCTCGTCCTCCGCGGCGCCGACGGCGTCGTGTTCGTCGCCGACTCGCAACGGACGATGCAGGGCTCGAACCGGGACGCCTTCGTCAACCTCGAGGAGAACCTGCGCCTGCAGGGCATCGAGCTGGCCTCCTTCCCACACGTCCTGCAGTTCAACAAGCGCGACCTGCGCGACCTGCTCGGCATCGAGGACCTCGACGACGACCTCAACCGTTTCGGAGTGCCGTTCTTCGAGGCGGTCGCCACCGATGGCGTCGGCGTCCAGGAGACCCTCGAGGGCATCGTCAAGCTGGTCATGCGCAACCTCAGGGAGCGCTACGAGCAGGCGGGTGTCGTCG
>CAZKKP010000066.1:0-5557 GCA_964553295.1 uncultured Thermoanaerobaculia bacterium
GGGCCGACCACCGCGAGGTAGTCGCCGGCCGCGATCTCGAGGTCGACCGAGCGCATCGCGTGCACGTCCTCACCGCCGACCCGGTAGGTGCGCCAGACGCCGGTAAGTGAGATCACCGCGGCCTCTCGACCGCCATGGCGCCGTCCTTGACCTCGGGGCGGTCGCGGCCGACGACGACCAGCTCACCCTCCTCGAGGCCCGACAGCGCCTCGGCCCACTGCCACGAGCGCAGCCCGACCGCGACCGTGCGCTCCGCGAGGTGTCCGGCCGCGAGGACCAGGACGCTGCCGTCGCTGGCGACCGCGGAGGCGGGCACCCGCAGCACGCCCTCGCGACGGGCGAGGATGATCTCGACGTCGGCCGAGGTCCCCGGCAGCACGCCGCGGGCGGCCTCGGGGTCGGCGAAGTCGGCCTCGACCTCCACGGTGCGGTTCTGCTCGAGGACGTCGAGGACGAAGGGCGCCACCCGCCGCAGCACGCCGTCGAAGGTCGCCCCGCCACGCGAGTCGACCGCCAGGCGCACCGGCAGCCCGACGTGCACCCGCTCGGCGTCGACCTCGTCGATCGGCGCACTGACGAAGACCGACTCCGGGTCGAGCAGGTCGATCACCGGTGGGATCGGCAGGCCCGGCGGCGACGGTGTGATCCACTCGCCGACCTCGGTCGAGACCTCGGCCACGACCCCGGCGAACGGCGCCTCGAGCCGGGTGAAGGCGAGCTGCACCGCGGCCATCTCGACCTGGGCACGCGCCTGCTCGACGGTCGCCCGGGCGGCGGCGCAGGCGGCCAGTGTGCGGTTGTGATCGCTGCTCCGGGCGTCACGGAGCTGGTCCGAGGCGATGCCCGAGCCGTGCAACGCCGTCGTGCGTCCGAGCTCGATCGCGGCCAACTCGGCGGCGAGGCAGGCCTCGTCGGCCTGGGCCGCCGCCGAGGCCACGGTGCGCCGGGCCAGCTCGAGCTGGGCCCGCTGGGCGCGGTCGTCGAGCACCAACAGGGTCTCTCCGGCCCGCACAACGGCCCCCTCGCGGTGCGGCAGCTCGACCACCAGCCCGCCGACCTGGGGCGACAGGCTCGCACGGGTCCTGACCTTGACCGTGCCGGCGCGGGTGTTGCTGACCGTCTCCTCGACGTCGCCGCGCTCCACCGTCGCGACCCGAACCTCGACCGGATCCGGCGCCAGCACCGTCAGCCGGAGCGTCAGCACGACCGCGAGCAGCACGAGAGCCACGACGAGCCATCGGATGGTCTTCATGGGATGAGATTCTACGCGGCATTGTGGAGGCCTGGCCGGATCAGCGCGGCAGCCGGACTCGCCGCGTGAATCCGGGGGGAGGTGTGGACCGACAGGAGTGCACCGAGCCCGGCCTGTTCCGGCGTCGGCTTCGGCCGCGACCCATGCTAATGTGAGCCGCCCGCGACCGGAGGACCCCGCCATGGACGAACGGCCTACCTGGCGCTTCCCCCGCGCCTTCTGGACCGCCAACTCGGCCGAGCTGTGCGAGCGCGCCGCCTACTACGGCACCTTCATCGCCCTGCGCACCTATCTGATCCGGGTGGTCGGCCTCGACGATGTCCAGGCCGGCCTGGTGGCCGGGATGTTCGGCGGCTGGATCTACCTGGTGCCGTTCTTCACCGGCGCCATCGCCGACCGCATGGGCTTCCGCAAGGCGCTGATCCTCGCGTTTGTGCTGCTCACCGTGGGCTACGGCGTGCTCGGCGTCTTCTCCACCCTCGGCCCGGTGCTCTGCGGCCTGCTGCTGATCGTGCTCGGCGGCGCCTTCGTCAAGCCGGTGATGACCGGGACGGTGTCCAAGACCTCGGACGGAACCAACCGCGCCCGCGCCTTCTCCATCTTCTACATGGTCGTCAACATCGGCTCGTTCACCGGCAAGACCATCGTCGCCCCGATGCGCATCGAGATGGGCGTCGAGACGGTGCCCTGGTTCTCCTCCGGCGCCGCACTGCTCGCCCTGGTGCTGGTGCTCGCCTTCTACCGGCCGCCGGAGGACGACTCGACGAAGCCGCGCAACCTCCGCGAGACCCTCCAGGGCATGTGGCTGGCGATGTCCAACCTGCGCTTCCTCTGCCTGATCCTGATCACCGCCGGCTTCTGGGCAATCCAGGGACAGCTCTACGCCTCGATGCCCGACTACGTGCTGCGGATGGCCGGCGAGACCTTCAAACCCGAGTGGTACGCCAACGTCAACCCCCTGGTCGTGGTGCTCTTCGTGGTGCTGATCACGCAGCTCGTGCGCGCCTGGAAGCCGCAGCACTCGATCCTCGTCGCGCTCACCCTGATCCCCCTGTCGGCGGTCGCGATGGCCTCCTCGGCGTTCCTGCCCAACCCGGTGAACCTCCTCGGTTTCGCCGTCCACCCTCTGACCCTGATGATGGTCGTCGGCATCGCCATCCAGGGCCTGGCGGAGTGCTTCCTGTCGCCCAAGTACCTGGAGTACGCCTCGAAGCAGGCGCCGCCGGGCAAGGAGGGCGTGTTCCTCGGCTTCGCCCACGTCAACACCTTCTTCGCGTGGATCTTCGGCTTCGTGCTCTCGGGCTTCCTGCTGGCCCGCTACTGTCCCGAGCCGACGACTCTCGCCCCCGCACTCCAGGAGCAGCACACCCTGTGGCTGGCGGGCCAGGCGGCGATGCCTTCGGTCTACGCCCAGGCCCACTACCTGTGGTACGCCTACGCCGGCGTCGGCCTGGTCTCTCTGGTCGCCATGGTGGTCTACATCGCGGTCACCAACCGCCTCGACGCCAGGGACGCTGCGGGCTGAGGCGCCGCGCCAGGCCCCGAGGGCGCCCCTCGGGATCCCTCGGGCGCCGATCGAATCCGGCCCACGATGCCGGTGGCGAACGCCCGCGAGAGACCGTGGAGGTTGGCGGTCGCAAGCTCCAGCTGGCGAGACCTCCCACGGGCCGCGACGGGCGTGCCGTGAGGGCGCGGTGAACCTTCACAGCCCGCATTCGTTAATCCCCGGTGAAGGCAGTCGTTCGAGAGAGGACGGGAGGAAGCCATGAAGAAGATCGCCATCACCCTGCTCGTGTTCCTGGTCGCCGCAGGAGCGGTCGGCGCCACCGACTCGACCCGCTGGCTCAACGTCACCGTGACCGAGCCCGGCAGCAACACCAAGGTCGAGGTCCACCTGCCGATGGAGCTGGTGGTGTCGGTGCTCGGCGCGGTCAACGTCGACGGCTTCCGCGCCGGCAAGGTCGACCTCCGGCTCGACGAGGTCGATGTCGACTGGCCGGAGCTGTTCCGGGCGGTGACGGCGGCGCCGGACGGCAAGTTCGTCACCGTCACCTCCGACGACGCCGACGTTTCCCTGCGCAAGCAGGCGGGCACGGTGTACGTCGACGTCGAGGAGAAGGGCGGCAGCCGCGCGAAGGTGAAGGTCACCATGCCGGTGGCGGCGATGGCTGCGCTGATGGTCGACGGCGGCAGCCAGGTCGACGTGCTCGCCCTGCTCGAGAGCCTTCGCGACCTGCCCGACGGCGAGCTGGTGCGGGTCGACGCCGACGACGCGCAGATCCGCGTCTGGATCGAGTAGCGCCATGCGACAGCGAGGAGCCTCCACCCTCGGCGCCGTGCTGCTGGCCGCCGCTGCCGGCGTCTTCGCCGCCGCCGCCCTCGCCGACTGGGTGGTCGTGGACGTCCAGACGCGGGGCGACGACGCCATGCGTCTGGTTATCCCATTCCCCCTCGTGATCGGCGACCTGGCCGCCTCCTTCGTGCCGGACCGGGTCCTGGCCGAGGCCGCGATCCCGGCCGAGGCGAGTGCTCAGCGCGAGGCCGTCATGGCCGCGTTGAGCGCCCTCGTCGAGGCCCCCGACGCCCTGCTGGTGAAGGTCCAGGACGGCGCCGACCACGTCGAGATCCACAAGCTCGGCGACCAGCTGACCATCCGGGTCGAGGCCGACGACGCCACCGTGCGCTGCCAGGTGCCGATCGCTGCGGTGCATGCCGCCCTGGAGCGCTGGGACTGGCAGCAGCCGGATCCCAGGCTGCTGCTCGACATCCTGCACGGGGCGCGGTCGGGCGAGCTGGTCCACGTCGAGGCCGAGGATGCACGGGTGACGGTTCGCGTGTGGTAGGGAGTTCCATGTTCCGGGGAGCGGCCGGTGATCGAGTTCAGCCCGGCGGCGGTTCGACCGCTGGCGCTTTCGCGGCGCCCGCTGCGACCACGCCGTCTGGCTGAACCGGCGGCGGCGGAGGCCAGCCGCCGAGGGCGGCGACGCGCTCGCCGATGCCGTGGGCGGTGACGTCGGTGGCGGCCAGCGGCTCGCCGATCGTGATCTCGACTCGCGACCACACTCGGCGGAAGGGATGGCGCATCGCGCCGGCGCCGGCGCGGCTGAAGAAGCTGCCCCACATGTTGCGGATCGCCACCGGCAGCACCGGCGCCGGAGTGCGGGCGACGACCCTCTCGACGCCCGGGCGGAAGGGCTGGAGCCGGCCGTCCGAGGTGATCCCGCCCTCCGGGAAGAGGCAGACCAGCTCGCCGGCGGCCAGCTCGTCGGCGATCCGGTCGAGGGCTAGGGCGAGGAGCTCGGGGTCCTCGCGCGAGCTGGCGATCGGGATCACCCTGGCGCCCCGGAAGAGGAAGCGCAGCAGCGGCAGCCTCGCGTAGGACCGGTGCATGACGAAGCGCAGCGGTCGCGGGCAGGCGGCGGCCATGAGCAGCCAGTCGACGAAGCTGACGTGGTTCGGGGTGAGCACGGCCGGGCCCTCGGCGGGGATGCGATCGTCGCCGGTCACCCTCATGCGGTAGCTGACGCTGGCCAGCAGCCAGGCGACGAAGCGGAGCAGGAACTCCGGCAGGAGGCCGTAGATGTAGACCGCCGCCGCCGCGTTGAGCAGCGCCAGGAGGCCGAACAGGGCGGGGATCGAAAGCCCTGCCGCCAGGAGGCTCATAAGCAGGAGGGAGGACACCACCATGAAGCCGGAGTTGACGATGTTGAGCCCGGCGATCACCCGCGAGCGCTCTCCCGGCGCCGCCCGCTGCTGCACCAGGGTGTACAGGGGAACCGTGTACAGGCCCGAGAAGACCGCGATCATGGCCAGGTCGAGGGTGACCCGCAGCCCTCCCGGTGCGGCCAGGAAGGCGGCGGCGCCGAGCAACACACCGTCGGACGGGGCGACGAATCGGGACCCTGACCACGCCAGGTCGAGGGCGAACACCGTGATGCCGATCGAGCCCAGGGGAACCAGGCCGAGCTCGAGACGCCGCCGCGACAGACGCTCGCAGAGCATCGAGCCCGTGGCGATGCCGACGCAGAACAGGGCGAGAAACAGGGTCACCACGGTCTCGGCGCCGCCGAGCACGTCCTTGGAGAAGTTGGGCAGCAGCGACAGGAAGGAGGCGCCGAGGAACCAGAACCAGGAGATGCCGAGGATCGACAGCCAGACCGACGGCGGCCGCCGGGTCACTGCCAGGATGTCGAGGGTCGGCCGGAACGGCGAGATCCTCACCTTCAGGGTCGGGCTCGCCGCCGGAGTCCGGGGGATGAACAGGCTGGTCACGAGCCCCGCGGTCGCCACAGCCACCACGACGAA
>CAZKKP010000066.1:5567-12937 GCA_964553295.1 uncultured Thermoanaerobaculia bacterium
AGCCGGCCCACCCAGGCCGGTCCCCCGGCCGCGACCAGCCCGCCGAGAATCGTCCCGAGCAGGATCGACAGAAAGGTGCCCATGCTGATCAGGGCGTTGCCGCCGACCAGCGACCGGTCGTCGAGCAGCTCGGGCAGGATCGAGTACTTGGCCGGGCCGAAGAAGGTCGACTGCAGGCCCATCAGGAACAGCACGGTGACGAGCAGCGCCAGGCTGTCGAGGGCGAAGCCGATTCCGGCCAGCGCCATGACGCCGATCTCGGCGGTCTTCACCCAGCGCATCAGGAGCCCCTTGCGATGGCGATCGGCGAGCTGACCGGCGGTCGCCGAGAACAGGAAGAAGGGCAGGATGAAGATACCGGCACAGGCGACGACCAGGGTCTGCGAGCCGAGGCCGGCGAGGCTCATGGAGCGGTACGCGATGAGGATCACCAGGGCGTTCTTGAACACGTTGTCGTTGAACGCGCCCAGGAACTGGGTCCAGAACAGCGGCCAGAAACGCCGCTCGGCGAGGAGGTGAAGCTGGCTCACGCGGAACGCTCCGGAGACCACGACAGGATACCGTCATCGGTCGGTCGCAGGGCCGCGCCGATCCGGTACGCCGTCTCCCGATCTCCGGAGCGAGGCTGCCGAATGCGGTAAGCGAACCGTTCCTCGGTCGTTTCGTTACTGCAGGCAGAGGTCGGCATGACGATTGCTAACACATCCGCTGTCGGTCTATGGTGCGAGGACGGGATAACATGGACGGCAGCTCCTTGGAGAGGCGTGATGACTCCTGACGGTGGACAGCGCAGGGTGGAGCCCACCGCGACCGGGCCCCGTGGCGCGAGCCGACCACGGGTCGTGATCTTCGAGGTCGGCAGTGAAGCCTCCGTTGAGGTCGTCGAGCTGCCGACGATCGTCGAGGTAGGCTCGACCTTCAGGCACCGCAACGCCAGCTGGCGGGTGGTCGGCGAGCGCCCCCACTCGCGGGTCCTGATCGCGTCCCCGCTCGAGCACTGAGCTGGTGGTCCGGCCGCTGCGCTGGGCCCGCCCCTACCTGACCAGCGGCATCGTAGTCGGGTCGCTGGTCGTGTTGTCGACGACCGATGCGTAGGCCAGTACGCCGCCGCCGGCAGTCACCTCGACGCGAGCGGAGGCGCTGGCGAGGTCCGAGCGACCGCCGCGACGGAAGAACACGCGGTTCTCCTGCTTCCACTCACCGGGCGCGAGCTGCACCTCGAAGCGAGAGATCTCGTCGCCCGCGCCGTCGAGCAGCACGACGGTCGCCGTCACGTTCGCGCCGCCGGTGTTGGTCAGGGCCAGGTTGGTGCGGTAGGCCGCGTTCTCCTGGAGCTGCGGCAGCAGTCCGGTCTGGCCGGCGGCGAGACCCTCCGTCGGCGCCTGGCCGGCGAGGAACTGGCCGAAGGTGCCGCTCGGGAAGCAGGGGTCCGACGGGCCGAGCAGGTTGTAGGTCCGCGAGGTCACGATGATCGGCTGGGTCGAGAAGACCTCCAGAGCGCCCGAGCCGTTCGCTCCCACCTGACCGACGACGTCGGTGAGGAGCCGCTGGCGACCGGCGGTGAGCGGGATCTCGAGCTCGGAGACGGCGCCCTGGGAGTGGAAGCGGAGCCGCACCGTCGCCCGCACCCCGGAAACGTTGAGCAGGCCGAGGTCGGTACGCCACTGGCTGCCGCCGACCCCGGGCGCGCGCGACGCGACGGGCACCCACGACCGGATCGCTCCGCCACCGGCGACCAGCGGGATGGTGGTCGGGTCGGTGGTCAGGTTGTCGACCACCGACGCGTAGGCGAGCACGCCCGAGCCGGAGGTCACCCGCACCTCGGCGGCTGCGGCGCCGAGATCCGACCGTCCGCCGCGCCGGAAGAAGACGCGGTTCTCCTGCCGCCACTGACCCGGCGCGAGCTCGAGGTCGAAGCGAGTGATCTCCTCGCCGAGGCCGTCGTAGAGCACCACCGTGACCGTGGCGGGTCCACTGCCGGTGTTGGTCACCGCGAGGTTGGTGCGGTAGCTCTGGTTCTCGACGAGCTGGGGCAGCCAACCCGACCGGCCGGCCGACAGTCCCTGCCGGGACGTGAAGCCGGCGAGGAACTGGCCGAAGGTGCCGTTCGGGAAGCACGGGTCCTGCGCCGTGAGCAGGCTGTAGGTGCGCGAGGTGACGACCAGGTTCTGGTCGCCCTCGACCTCGAGGGCGCCGGAGCCGTCGTGGCCGAACAGGCCGACGACATCCCCGAGGATCTGCTGCTCGCCCCCCGCAACGGTGACGGGGAGCTGGTGGGTCGTACCGCCCAGGTGGAGCTTCAGCACGCCGGCGGCCGCCTCGGCGCCGGGGTTGAGCAGACCGAGATCGGTGCGCCACTGGCTTCCCCCGACCCCCGCCGCCCTCGACGCGACCGGGACCCACACCGATCCCGAGTCCGGGGGCGGCGGCGCCACCCACTCCCCGATCTGGACGAAGTTCGTTCCCCAAACCGGCTGCTGAGGGGCGGACGCGGCGGTGGCGGTGACGCGCACCGTTTCGAAGCCCTCGGTCCCGGCCGGGATGTCGGCGGCGATCCAGAACTGGCGATTGAGGTTGCCTGGCAGTGAAACCGGCAGGGACAGGGGTGATGTGGCCTCAGCGTTGCTGTAGAACTGCCAGGTCAGCCCGAGGCTCGACTCCGCCTGCAGGTTGACGTCGTAGGCGGTCGACGAGAACGAGTTCGTCAACCAGTGGTGGAAAATCACGCGCCCGGGAGGGTCTGAGACCATCGCTGCCTCGCCCGAGGACAGGGTGAAGGCCACCGGGCTCGGCGGGTCGGTCCAGTCATGCAGCCGGACCGCCGTCGGTCCGACGCAGGACACGCCGTCGGCCTGGACGCTCTTCAGGCCGATGGGCAGCCGACCGCGAAAGGACACCGCCGCCGCCACCAGGCTGTCGTCCTCGAAGCACACGTAGTGCTCGAGGGTGCAGCCGCTGCACTCGGTCACGTCATCGGAGTAGTCGATCACGGTCTCGGCGTAGAGCTCCCACATTCCCGCGGGGATGGTGAACCCCGCCGGGCACTGGGGGATCGTCGCCGGGTTCGGCTGCAGGGCCGTCCAGCCGTGGCCGGCTGTGATCGGCAGGTTGTCCGTGATCCAGGGCAGGCGCTCGGGGGCGAGCTGCAGGTTCATACTCAGGATCTCTTGCTGGGCTTGTGGCTGGGTGTAGTCGAGCACCGAAAGGCGCGGCGCCTGGCCATCGCCGAGCACGATGGGTACGGCCGAGCTGCCGCTGCTGCTCTGCGGATAGTGCACCGCGACGAAGAAGCCGCCGCCGCCGGCGGCATCGATTAGCCCCTGGCACCACTCGGCCTCGAAGGGAACGGGGTTCTTGGGATAGAGCCACAAGGCCGACTGCCAGACGCGTTGGCCCGCCGAGCCGAGCTTCGAGCCGGCGCCGTCGAGCGCGGGAAGATCGCTTCTCGTTCCGCTGATCGAGGTGCGCACCGGGGCGCCGACGTAGGGATTGACGAAGGACGACACGTGCAGCGTCTCGCCGGTTTCGGGGTGGGCGACTCGGAAGGTGTCGTGCACCGCTGCGCGGACCCCCCCGGGCGCCGTGTAGGTCACCTCGAAGCCCTCGGGACGATCCCCCGAGCCCAGCAGCACGGCATGGAACCGGTAGGGCGGAGGACCTTCCGGGTTGACGGGCCGATGGCGGGTGAAGGCAAGCTCGGCGGCGCCGGGAGGAGGCGTCCACTCGATGTCGACCATCGATGATCCCCGCCACTGCCCCGCGTCGAGGCGAAGCTCGCGACGGATCTGCTGACCCGTGATCACCGAGCCAACCGTGCCGCCGTCGGTGACATGGACGGCGACGTGTGTCTTGGGCTGCCTCTTGGTGTGGTTCGAGCAGCCGAGCCCGTACAGGACGACGGAGATGATGTAGCCGCATCCCACCATCAGGGGTAGTGTTCCGACCAGGAGGGCAAACGCTCTCCAGATCGCCTGGAGCCACGGCGAGGTAGATCGATCCCGCGTGGGGGTGCTCTCGGATGCCATGATGCCGCCTTTCTCGGGGAGGTCCCGGTCCACTGCTGCAACCACGGTAGCAGCAATGTCAATGGAATCTCGTGATTCGAAGTCTCAACGAGTTCCGCGATCTGGAGGGGAAACACAGCCCACGAGGCCAGTGGGGCGGCCGTCCGGGCCGACCTGACACTCGAGCCGCAACCGCAGCTTGAGAGGCGCACCCCAGCGGGAGACTCCACGAACCTCGCCCTCCCAGGCGCCGCCCTCCGCAAGCAGGACCTGCAGGGGGCCGAGCAGCCGGCTCGCGGTGGCGCCGTCGAACAGCTCGGGCAGGGCGATGCCCGCGAGCTCGTCCGAGCCGACGCCGAGCAGGCCGCCGAAGCTGTCCGTGGCGAACTCGACCCGGCTGTCGGCGTCGGTCACCACCGCCGGCACGCCGGCGCTCTCGAGGACGCCCCGCAGCAGCTCGCGCTCCCGCAACAGGGCCTCGAGCTGACGGTCGCGCTCGACTCGGGTGACGACCCATCCCAGCACCTGGCTTGCCCGCATCAGCCGGTCCGGAAGCTCGCGCGCGGGCGGGCCGTCCAGGTGTGCCACGACCAGCCACGAGGCGCCCGCGAGACCGGGCAAGGTCAGGCCGGTGACAACTCTGCAGCCCGATTCGGCGTCCTCGCTCGGCACCACCAGAGGGCCGCTGGTGGTGCCCAGCAGGCGCTCCCACTGGGACAGCGCGCCGTCGTCGCTCAGCTTGCCGTCGGCGGGCTCGAGGACGCGCTCGAGGTCGTTGCGCTCTCCCGGCTCGCGGCGGACCAGCTCGATCGCCAGAGCCCCGACCTCCTCGCGGAGCAGCTCCAGGCACCCCCTGAGGCGGGCCGGCGCGTCCGCCGCCAGCTCGGCGACCGCCAGCATCGTACCGAGCCGCTTCGCCCCGCCATCACCCTCCTCACGTTCGACGGGACGGCGCACCACCACAACCGTGCGGTCGCCTCCCCCGCCCGCGACCGGTGCGAGGTGCAGCTCGACCGGTTGCGTTGCGCCGCCCGGGGCGGACAGGCTGACATGCAGTCGGGCCGGCCGTTCGAGGCCGCGGGCAAGGTGGTCGCACAGGCGTTCGAGGTCGCCATCCCCGGGCGCGCCGAGCGCGGCGAAGTGGCGACCGACGAGCGACTCGGCCGGTCGCCCGAGCACCGCCTCAGAGGACGGGCTGGCCGCCACGACGTGGGTCCCCTCGAGGAGCAGGATCGGGTCCGGGCTCGCCTCGACCATCGAGTATGCGTCCTCGAAGGCGAAGGCGCCGCTCTCGGTGGCGCCGCCGATGGTGCGCAGCGGGCGCAGCAGCTCGAGCTTGAGCACCGGCACCGGCCCGACCGCGACGGTCATCCACACGAGCCGCGCACGCTCGAGGCCGCCGCCGCCGGTGGCGAGGGTCACCGGGGTCGCCCCCGCGGTGGATGCGCCGCCGACGAATCGACGGTGGCCGGCCTCGACCTGGCTGCGGCTGGCCGAGCGGACGAGACCGGCGAGAGAACCGGTGGGTCTGCCGACCAGGTCCTGCGCCCTGGGGGACACGGCGACGATCGCCCCCGAAGCGCGGCTGGCGACGATCCCCAGGTCCGCCGCGACCGCGGCCTGCCACCACCACATCGGGTCGGCGCCGGCGGGGACCGCCTCCTCGCTGCCGTCGTCCAGGACCATCACGAGGGCCACGGTGCAGCCGTCGGAGTCGAGCACCGGCAGGACGGCGGCGCCGAGCCGCTCCCGGGCGCGCTGCAGCTCGAGCCGGATCGTCGGCAGCTCGCGCCCGCCCAGCCGCCAGACGCCGCGTCCCCACTGGGGGAAGACCCTGGACGAGGCGAGCAGGCCATCGGCCGCCCGATCGGGGGGCAGCCCGGTCAGGGCGACGAAGCGGCGGAGGGCCGGCGGTGTCGCCCAGTGGCAGCCCATGCGCGTGTCGAAGGTGGCGACGCCGACCGTGGAGGCCTCCGCGAGCAACCGCAGCGCCTCGAGCACCGCCGGGTCACGCGGCGCCACCAGGTGCAGCCCGTTGCCTTCGTTTCCACCCAGCACGGCGACAGCTTACCTCGGCGAGAGGGTCACCCCGGAGCGTTGGGCATCAGGTCGGCGAAGGCGCCGAGAAGCTCGTCGTGGATCAGGCCGTTCGAGGCGAGCACGTGCACCGACCGCCGGTGAAGGTCGAGGGCGCCGCCGTCGACGGCGGTGATCCGGCCGCCGGCCTCCTCGACCAGCAGGGCGCCGGCGGCGGCGTCCCAGGGCTTGAGGTTGAACTCCCAGTAGCCGTCGAGCTGGCCGCAGGCGGTCATCACGAGGTCCATGGCGGCCGAGCCGCAGCGGCGGAAGCCCTGGGCGCGCTCGAGCGCGCGCTGGACGAAGCGCAGGTAGCTCGCGGCGCGCTCCCGGCGGTCGTAAGCGAAGCCGCTGGCGAGCAGGGCGTGGTCGAGGCCGCCGCTCCCCGAGCCAGGCGCCACCGCCTCGACTGGCGCGGTACAGGCGATCGTGGACCAGGTCGAAAACCACCCCGACCTCGACCCGCCCGGCGTCCTCGAAGGCGATGGCGAGGCAGAAGCACGGGAAGCCGTGCACGAAGTTGACCGTGCCGTCGAGGGGGTCGACGATCCACCGGGTCCGAGCCGTCCAGGCGCCGCCACTCTCCTCGGCGAGCACCGGCACGCCGGGGGTCGCCCGCTCGAGCACCCGGCGCACCGCCTCCTCGCAGGCGAGGTCGACCTCGGTGACGAGGTCGACCGCCCCCTTGAACTCGACCTGACGGCCGGGGTGCTCGCGCACCACCCGGGCGCCGGCGCGCGCCGCCTCGATTGCAACCTCGAGCATCATGCCCCCGGAACGGTAGCATGCTCGACCGATGAGAGCCCGCGGCAGCCAGAGGGGACTTTCTCCAGCTGCCCGTTTACTCGCTGCGAAGGCGGGGTTATAGTCGTTCGAGGATCCAATTCCACGGACGGAGTCAGGACCGTCGGGCCGCGTGGTGGGGCGGCGGTCGCGACAACCGAATCGAAGGGAGAGACCGATGCGAGCGTCCAAGTATGTGGTTGCGTTCCTGGTGGCGGCACTGGCGTTCCCGGCCTTCGGCCAGGGGCCGCCGGTGCAGACGACGCGAGACGCCAAGGGCGTCTGGTTCATCGAGGGAGGGTCCATCTCCGAGGCCTTCGAGGCCATGGGTTACGCCGTGGCCACCGACCGGCTGTTCCAGATGGACCTGTTTCGGCGGCAGGCCCGGGGCACCCTGTCCGAGCTTTTCGGCGCCGAGCTCCTGGGACGGCAGTTCTTGCCGACGGACCTCTTCATCCGCAACTTCATGTACTCGGATGACGAGCTGACCGCGATGTTCGAGGAGCT
>CAZKKP010000067.1:0-12880 GCA_964553295.1 uncultured Thermoanaerobaculia bacterium
CGTTGCGCCGCGCTCCCGCGGTGCTCGCGGTGGCCGCGGTCTCGGCGTTGCTGCTGGGGCTGCCCGGCCTGCTCGGCGCCCGGCGGCACCCGCTCACCGCGGTCGCCGGCGCGGCGCTCGTGCCGCTGGCGACGCTGGAGGCCGGACATCCTCCGGTCCTCAAAGGGGACGTTTGAACACCATGCCGATGTGGTCTGTGGCGCCGGTCTTGAAGTTGATGGCGGTGATCGAGACCAGCTCCCAGCCTTCGTCGCCGAGCTCGTTGAGCTCGTCCTCGTACGCGGGATCGAGTCGGTAGCCCTCGGACCGGATGTTGATGATCCTGTACTCCCAGCGCGCCTGCTCCATGCCGCCCTCCCTCCCGGCTGGTCTGTCCGGAGGACGGTCATTGTACCACCCCCTCGCCGCCGGACGGTGTTCAAGGTCGAGACATGCCCGCATTTGACGGCGGCCAGGAGCGGACAGGGACCGTCCCCGGCAACGGCCGGACCGGTGGGATACGGCTCAGCATTGTGGTTCCCGCCTACCAGGAGGCTCGACGCCTTGCGCCCTCCCTGGCGAGCATCCTCGAGCACCTCGAGGGCTGTGCGGCGCTGCTGCCGGCCGAGATCCTGGTCGTCGACGACGGGTCACGGGATGACACCGCAGCGGTGGCGCGGCGCTTCGGCGCTGCGACCACCCACCGAATTCAGCTTGTGGTTCTGCGCCATGACTGCAACCGAGGCAAGGGGGCCGCGGTCAGGACCGGCTTCCTCGCCAGCCGCGGCGAGCTGGTACTGCTCTGCGATGCCGACCTCGCCACCCCGATCGAAGAGGTCGGCGTGCTGGCGGCCGCCTCCTCGCCGCAGCGGGTAGTGATCGGCTCACGCGCTCTCCGCCGGGATCTCATCGAGGCCGCCCAGCCCCGTCACCGCGATCTGATGGGCCGGGTCTTCAACCTGATGGTGCGCGCCCTGGCTCTGCCCGGGATCCGGGACAGCCAGTGTGGCTTCAAGCTCTTCCCCGGACCACTCGGGCGTGCGCTCGCCGCGGTGCAGCGCCTGGACGGCTTCGCGTTCGACGTCGAGCTCCTGATGGTGGCCCGTCGCTGGGGCGTCGAGGTGGTCGAGGTCCCCGTGCGCTGGCGACACGTCGAGGAGTCCCGCGTCCGGCTCGTTCGTCACCCCGTGCAAATGCTGCACGACATCCTCACGCTGTGGCTGCGGGATCTGCGCGGCCGCGCCCCGCGGCCGCCGGAGGGGCTCTGATGCTCGGCGACAGCGCGGCCTCCTGGCGCCTCGAGCCCTTCATGGAGCACCTCGAGTGGGAGCGCAACCTCGCCTCGGGGACGCTCTGCGCCTACCGGCGCGAGGTGCTGCGCCTGATCTCCTTCCTCGCCGGGGAGCAGGGGCTGGCCAGGCCGGACGAGGTCTCGGCTGCAGTCCTGCGCGCCTGGCTCGCCTTCCTTCACGAACGTGGTCTGTCGGCCCGGTCGGTAGAGCGCGCGCTAGCCGCGGTCCGAACCTACTTCCGGTTCCTGGTCGAGGAGGGCGTGGTCTCGGCGAGCCCCGCCGACTCGGTGCCACACCCCCGCGCCTCGCGGCGGGTGCCCGACGTGGTCGAGCGCCACGAGCTCGAGAGCGTCCTCGAGGCGTTCCCGGAGACCGCCGCCGGCGCCCGCGACCGCGCGATGGTCGAGCTGCTCTACGGCGCCGGGCTGCGGGTCGGCGAGCTCGTGGCCCTCGACCTCGAGGACGTGCAGCTCTCCAACCGGCTAGTGCGGGTCCGCGGCAAGGGGCGCAAGGAGCGGGTCGTTCCTTTCGGCCGACGGGCCGCCGAGGCGATCAGGACCTACCTGCCGGCCCGGGCGGGCTGGCGTCGACCGGGGTGCCCGGATGGCCCGCTGTTCGTCAGCCAGCGCGGCGAGCGCCTGACCGACCGCTCGGTACGCCGCGCCCTGACCGCGGCGGTCCGGCGCACCGCCGCCGCCCACCACCTGCACCCCCATGCCCTGCGGCACGCCTTCGCGACCCATCTGCTCGAGGCCGGGATGGATCTGCGCGCCATCCAGGAGCTGCTCGGCCACAGCTCCCTGGCAACCACCCAGGTCTACACCTCGGTCGACCTCGCGCACCTGATGGCGGTCTACCGCCGCAGCCATCCCCGCGCCTGACGACGGCCGGTCAGGCCAGGCCATCCGCCCACTGCCGGAGGGCGTCAAGGGCGTGGCGGGCCTGTGCCTGCCGTCGGAGTCGCCGGTCGCGAAGGGTTGTCAGGGTCGGCGGCGAGGCGATCAACCCCCAGGTGATGTTGGACGGCTGGAACCGCGTCCGATCGCGCTCGGTGAGGTGGCGGATCAGGCCGCCGTGCGCCGTCTCCGGCGGCGGCGGCGCCGGCCGGCCGCCGGCAAGCTCGCTGGCCGAAAGCAGGCCGGCCAACAGGCCGGTCGCGGCCGACTCGACGTAGCCTTCGACGCCGGTCATCTGGCCGGCGAGACGGAGCCCGGGACGCGAGAGCAGGCGCAGCGTCGGATCCAGGTGCATGGGGGCGTTGACGAAGGTGTTGCGGTGGATCATGCCGTAGCGGACGAACCGGGCGCCTTCGAGGCCGGGCAGGGTCTTGAAGACCCGCTGCTGCTCGGGGATGGTCAGCTTGGTCTGAAACCCGACGAGGTTCCAGTGCTCTGCCGCCAGGTCGTCCTGACGGAGCTGGAGCACTGCCCAGGGCCGTCGCCCGGTGCTCGGATCGGTCAGGCCGACCGGCTTCATCGGACCGAAACGGAGCGTTTCGACGCCCCGCTCGGCCATGACCTCGATCGGCAGACAGCCCTCGAAGTAGCGGACCTGGTCCGCCTCGAAGCTCTTGAAGGGGACGGTCGCGGCGGCGGTCAGACGCGCGACGAAGGCCTCGTACTCGGCCCGGCTGAGCGGGGCGTTCAGATAGTCGTCGCCGGCGCCCTTGCCGTAGCGCGAGGCTCGGAACAGTCGGTCGTGGTTCAGTGAGTCGTGGGCGACGATCGGGGCGATGGCGTCGAAGAAGGCCAGCGCTCCCTCGCCGAGCTCTCGCTCGAGCGCCAGGTGGAGATCGGGCGAGGTCAGCGGCCCGGTGGCCAGAATTGCCGGCCCCGGCGGCAGCTCTGTCACCTCGCGGCGCTCGACCCGGATCCTCGGGTGGCTGGTCAGCGCCTCGGTGATCCCCCCGGAGAAGCGCTCTCGGTCGACCGCCAGGGCGCCGCCCGCTGGCAGCGCCGCCGACCGCGCAATCCGCATGACGAGGGAGCCGAGGCTCTCCATCTCATGCTTGAGCAGGCCGACCGCGTTGCCTGGGTCGTCGCCGCGGAGGGAGTTCGAGCAGACCAGCTCGGCGAAGAGGTCGGTCCTGTGCACCGGGGTGGTGCGCTCGGGTCGCATCTCGAGGAGGAGCACATCGTGGCCGCGCTCCGCCAGCTGCCAGGCCGCCTCCGACCCGGCCAGCCCGGCCCCGACCACCGAGACCCGAGCGCCGTCCGCCCGACCCGCCCCTCCTGTCGCCATTGCGCTCGGGCAACCCCGGGTTCGGAGACGCTATTCCGCGCCGCGCGGCAGGTCGGCCCGGCGCCGTCGGTAGGCGCCGTCCGGGCCTCGGGTCACCACCCCTTCGATCTCGAGCTCCACCATTCGCGCCGCCACCTTCTCGATCGGCAGTCCGAGGCGCCCGGCGAGCTCGTCGAGAGGCATCGACTCCCCGGGCCGGAGCGCCGCGAGGAGCCTGTCGGACGCAGCAGGGTTGGGGCTCACGGGCGGGTCGCCGGTCGCCGTGGTCACGCCGAGGGCGTCGAGCACGTCGCGCGGCGTGACTGCCGGGCGAGCGCCCATTCGGAGCAAGGCGTTGGGACCGACGGAGAGCTCGGAGAGCACGCTCCCGGGGACCGCCAGCACCTCGCGTCCCTCGTCCAGGGCCTGCCCGGCGGTCGCCAGGGCGCCCGACCTCGCCGCCGCCTCGACCACCACCACCGCGCGGCACAGGCCGGCGATCAGCCGGTTGCGCTCGGGGAAGTGGTGGCGTCGTGGCGGTGTGCCGGGGAGGTACTCGGTGACGAGCGCGCCCGAGGCCGCGATCTGCTCGGCAAGGCGGGCATGCTCGGCGGGATACACCCGGTCAGGCCCGGCGCCCCACACCGCCCAGGTCGCCCCACCGGCGTCCAGCGCCCCTTCGTGGGCGGCCCGGTCGACGCCACGCGCCATGCCGGAGACCACCACCACCCCGGCGCGGGCCACCTCGCCGGCGAGGAGCCGGCCCACCTGGAGCCCGTAAGCCGTGGCCCGCCGGGCGCCGACCACCGCGACCGTCGGCCGCCGGACGAGCTCGCCGCGAACGAACAGCCCGAGTGGTGGGTCCGAGATCGCAGCGAGGTCGCTCGGGAAGTCGTCATCCGGCGGCGTGAGCCAACGCCATGAGCGCGCCGCGAGCCCGTCGAGCAGCGTCGGCGCCTCGGTTTCGGCGATCCGTCGGGCGGTGCTGAGCAGGCTGGGCGGCGCGCCCGCCGACGCGAGTCGGGCAGCGGACGCGCCGCCGGCGCGGGAGACGAGCTGCCGGATCGCGCGGCCACCGCCGGCGAGCAGCAGCGCGACCCTGAGCAGCCTGTCGTCGGGCGCCGTGACCATGGCACCATGGTAGCGGGATCGCTGGCCCACTCGGGAGGTATACTTCGGCGATGGACTTCCGCGTTCTCGGATCGTACGGCGGCGACAGCCCGGTCTGCCGCATGACGTCCTTCCTGATCGACGACGTGGTGGCTGTCGACGCCGGGGCGATCACCCGCGCCCTCTCGATCGCGGAGCAGCGACGCGTCCGTCACGTCGTGCTGACCCACTCACACATGGATCACACGGCGACCCTGCCCTTCCTGATCGAGAACATCTTCGGCGCCACCGAGTCACCAGTCACGATCTTCTGTCCGAAACGGGTGCTGTCCGGGGTCCGTCGACACCTGTTCAACAACGACACCTGGCCCGACTTCTCACGGATCCCGAACCAGCTCTATCCGTCCCTGGTCTTCCGCGAGATCGGCCTCGAACGGCCGTTCGTGATCAGCGACCTCGCGGGTGGCGATCTCGAGGTCACGGCCTATGCGGTCAACCACATCGTGCCGACCTTCGGCCTGCTGCTGCGCCAGGGCGGCTCGAGCGTCATCTTCACCTCGGACACCGGTCCCACAGAGCGCATCTGGGAGGTGGCGAACACCACCGAGGACCTCGCCGCGGTGATCACGGAGTGCTCGTTCCCCGATCGTCTGCGCCACGTCGCGGACGTCAGCCTGCACCTGTGTCCCAGTCTGCTCGCGCTGGAGCTCGCCAAGCTCACGCGGCGGGTCCCGGTCCACCTCTACCACCTGAAGCCGCCCTATGTCGAGGAGATCCGCGACGAGCTTGCCAGAACACCATTACCGCATCCGGTGACCGAGCTGGAGCAGGACCGGCGATACCATTTCTGACCCGTGGGGGGCCTGGGTTCGCCGTCAGAGCGACACCAGATCGGCCTGCAGGTCGAAGGCAAGGCGGCTGCGCACCCCCGGCCCGAGCGGGTCGATCTCGCCGTGGAGCGTACCGACGTAGCGCACGCTGTCGCCCACGCGCTCGAGGCGGAGGCGGACGAACGGATGCCGCCCCGCGACCAGCTCGAGCTCCCAGGACGACGGCTGGGCGAAGACCACCCGGAAGCGCAGCGGCTCACCGTCGAGCCGGCGCACGATCAGCTCGTCCCCGGCGACGCGCACCTGCTCGACCTCCGGTCGCTGCTGCAGCAGGCGGAGCGGGTCGACGACGTCATGGTCAGGCAGCAGCTCCCGGCGCCGCCGGACCTCGATCCTCGGGGCGAAGACCCCGTCCGGCGGCACGGTGATGTCCGGCAGCGGCTGTGACAGGCGCCCGCTGCGAACCAGCAGGCGGTCGAGCAGGGCGGCTGTCAGAGGAAGCTGGAGGGCGGCGAACAGATCCTCGACCCGCAGGCACCCCCGGGCAACGGTGTAGCGCTCGGTGGCGCCGAACCAGAGCAGCGTGAAGGGCTCGCCCGGCTCGGGGGCGGCGCGGTCGAGCCGTGCGACGACCACCTCCTCGCCGACCGCCTCGCGCAGAATGTCGCCGTCGTCGCGCCGGTAGACGCCGTCGGGGCCCGGGATCTCGGACCGACCGACCACCACCGGCAGCCCTGGGGCGAGAACTCCGTACGGGCTGTCGACGAGCGGCCACGGGCCGCCGAAAGCGCCCCCTTCGAGCAGGCTGCCGCCGACGGCCCGGTGGAGCTGTCGGGCGACCTCGGCTGGCCACACAAGGCGGTCGTCGGCGGTCGCGGCGGTCGCCGGGTCCCCGAGGACGACCAGCTCGCGGAGACGGACGACAAGCTCGGCCGCGGCAAATACCGGGTCCGGATGCCCGGCGGGAGGCTCGGGGCGGTTCACCGGGCGAGGCTGGAGACCAGCGAGCGGAGGCGCTCCTGGGTGTCCTCGGAGAACCAGCAGTCGAGAAACACGGCGGTCTCGCCGGGGTCGTCGCCCGCCAGCGGCTGCTGCCGCGTGTCGAGGAGGAAGGCCTTGACGGCGCCGAAGGCCCGGCTCGGCTTCGCTGCCAGCCGGCGCAGCGCGGCGCCGGTTGCGGCGAGGACCTCGGCGCCGTCGCAGACCTGTTGCACCAGACCGAGCTCGAGCGCCCGCTCTGCGCTCATCCCTTCGCCATGCAGCACGAGGTCGTCGAGGGCCTTCGGCGGCAACCGGCGACGCAACATGCGAACCGCGGTGGCCGGAACCGGCACCCCGAGATTGACCTCGGACAGGCCGATGCGCGCCGGACCGAGCGCCATCACTCTGAGGTCACAGGCGATCGCGAGCAGGCATCCGCCGGCGACCGCGTGGCCGGTGATCGCCGCAGCGGTCGGCCCGGGGTAGGAGAAGAGGTCGCCGAGCAGCGCGTTGAACTGGGCGAGGAACCGGCGGACGTCCTCGTAGCCTGCGGCCGCCAGCCGCTTGAGATCCCAGCCCGGACAGAAGAGCGAACGATGGCCGGAGCGCAGCAGCAGCGGCGGGGCGCCGCGGACGGCCAGGCTCGCCAGGGCCGAGCGCAGGCTCTCCATCAGCATCTCGTCGAGGGCATTGGGGCCCTGGCTCATGACCAGGTGGTGGATGCCGCGGTCGTCCTCGATCACCAGCCGGGGGTCACTCATCTCTGGCCTCCTCAGCCACCTGCAGCAGAAGCCGGTGGACCCGCAGATCCCCCGTGAGCTCGGGATGGTAGGTGGCGGCCACGATACGATCCTGACACAACAGTACCGGATCCGCACCTCGGCGGCCCAGCACCCGGACGTTCGGACCCACCCGCAGCACCCTCGGCGCCCGGATGAAGACACCGCGCCCTGAGCCGTTGCCGCCGAGCTCGGCGGCGAGCTGGAGTTCGGCGACAGCGGACCGGAGCTGTCGACCATAGGCGTTGCGCTCGACGTCGACGTCGAGCACCTTGAGGGAGGGTTGCGCCGGACGCACCGTGGCCGCGAGCAGGATCACGCCGGCACAGGTGGCGAGCACCGGCAGGCCGGCACGGATGCGCGCCGTGAGCCTCTCGTCGAGCTGCTCCGCGGCCATCAGGCGCAGCATGGCCGTCGACTCGCCGCCGGGCATCACCAGGGCGTCCACGCCGGCCAGCTCGGCGGCGGTTCGGACCGGCACGACCGCCACACCGAGACCGGTCAAGACCCGCCCGTGCGCCGCCCAGTCCCCCTGGAGCGCGAGCACACCGCAGCGCATCACCATCCTCGGCGCGACAGCATCTCCTCGGGTGTCAGCTTGCCGGAGTCGAGGCCGCTCATCGGTTCACCGAGGCCCCGCGAGATCTCCGCCAACCTGGCCGGATCCTGCCAGTGGGTGACCGCCTGCACGATGGCCCGGGCGCGGACTTCCGGGTCCGACGACTTGAAGATGCCGGATCCGACGAACACCGTCTCGGCACCGAGCATCATGCACAGCGCCGCATCCGCCGGCGTGGCCACGCCGCCGGCAGCGAAGTTGGGAACCGGCAGGCGCCCGTGCTCGGCGACCCAGGCGACCACCTCGAAGGGCGCCTGGAGCTCCTTGGCCTGGGCCATGAGTTCGTGCTCGTCGAGGATGGTGAGCGTCCTGATGCCACGCCGGACGGCGCGCAGGTGGCGTACCCCTTCGACGATGTCGCCCGAGCCGGCCTCCCCTTTGGTGCGCATCATGGCGGCGCCCTCGCCGATCCGTCGCAGCGCCTCGCCGAGGTTTCGACAGCCGCAGACGAACGGGATCTTGAAACGGCTCTTCAGGATGTGGTTCTCGTCGTCAGCCGGGGTCAGAACCTCGCTCTCGTCGATGAAGTCGACCTCGAGGGCCTCGAGGATTCGCGCCTCGGCGATGTGTCCGATCCGACACTTGGCCATGACGGGTACCGACACTGCCTCCTGGATCTCCAGAATCTTCTCGACCGACGCCATGCGTGCGACACCGCCCTGGGCGCGGATGTCGGCCGGGACCCTTTCGAGGGCCATCACGGCGGCGGCGCCGGCATCCTCGGCGATCCGCGCCTGCTCGGCGTTGGTGACGTCCATGATGACGCCGCCCTTGAGCATCTCGGCAAGGCCAACCTTGACGAGGTAGTCGGGGTCCTGAACGTTCATCTCCTGTCTCCTTCTTCCGGCCCGAGGCCGGCGGCATTGTACACACCTGACGGCGCCGCAGATTCCCGGTGGTCCTTCAGCTGCTCTCTTCCGCCTCCTCGGGGCTCCCGCGCAACTGTTGTATGGCCAGAAGATTGAGGACCATGTGTCCGGAGGCGGCGGCAGGGTAGCCATAGCGCTCGAAGAGCAGGCCGAAGACGAGCCCGAGGGCGAGGGCGAAGACCGGCCAGAACCACAGCTCTCGGTCGGGCACGAGGTGGAGGAGGGCAAAGAGCGTCGCCGCCGGCAGCAGGCCGATCAAGGGTTGTAACACCGCCCGCATGAGGGCCTCTTCCGCGAGCCCCGAGAGCAGGGCGACGGCCGCGGCGTCGCTGGCGCTCCAGCTGCGCACGAGGCGGGCCTGAAAGCTCTGCAGCCGCCGCACCGGCGGCAGTCGCCGACACCACCAGAGACCGAGGACGATCGCTGCGGCGACGACCGCGGCAACCAGCACGCCCTCGAGCAGCCGCCCGGGAGTCGGCGCCAAGGCGGCCGCCGGCCCGCCCTCGCGAAAGGCGAGCACCGCCAGGGCGATCACGCCGAGAACGCCTTCCTGGTGGATCAGCGTGGTCGCGCGGACCGGCTGCGGCTCGAGGCTCACGGCCCGGCGCCCGGACCGCGGCCGCCGACCGACGCGCGGCGCCGATCAGGCATCCGGTTCGTCCTCACACGGCAGGTCGGCGACCTCCTCGTCAGCGTCGACCAGCTTGGCCACCGACACCACGCGCTCGCCGTCGTCGAGCCGGATGACGCGCACGCCCTGGGTGTCGCGACCGATCTGCCGGACCTCGCCGACCTCGATGCGGATCAGCATGCCGCGATCGGTGACGACCAGGATCTGGTCGGCGTCCTCGACGTGGCGGATTCCGGCGACGACGCCGTTCTTCTCGGTCAGACGGACCAGCCGGATGCCGAAGCCGCCTCGCTGCTGGACGCGGAACTCCTCCACCGGCGTCCGCTTGCCGAACCCGAGCGTGGTGACGACGAGGATGTCATGACCGCCGCTCGGGTCGAAGGTCGCAACCTCCTCGACCCAGTCCCCGGGGCGGAGGTTGATGCCGCGCACACCTGCGCTCACCCGCCCCATCAGGCGCGCGTCGCTCTCCGGAAAGCGTATGCCCATGCCGAGGTGGGTGCCCATGAAGACGTGGCGTGAGCCGTCGGTCAGATGCACCGAGAGCAGATGATCCCCCTCGTTGATCACGACCGCACGCAGACCGGTTGTGCGGATGTTCGCGTACTCGGCGAGACGGGTCCTCTTGACTCGGCCGAGGCGGGTGGCGAAGAGCAGGTTCGCGTCCTCCAGCGCACCGAAGTCGCGCACCGCCAGGAGCGCAGCGACCCGCTCGTCGGGCTCCACATGGAGCAGGTTGACCAGGGCCCGGCCGCGCGCCGCCGGGCCGACATCGGGCAGCTGGTGAACCTTCAGGGAGAACACCCGGCCGTGCGTGGTGAAGAACAACATCGTGGCGTGGGTCGAGGCGACGAACAGCTTCCAGACCTCGTCCTCCTCCTTGGTCGCCATGCCCCGCTTGCCCCGACCGCCCCGCTTCTGTGCCCGGTAGCTCGACAGCGGCGTGCGCTTGACGTAGCCGCCGCGGCTGACCGTGATGACCATCTCCTCCTCGGGAATGAGGTCCTCGACCGAGAGGTCGTTGGTGTCCGCCAGGATCTCGGTCCGTCGGCCGTCGCCGAACCGCTCGGCGAGCTCCTCGAGCTCGCTGACGACGATGTCGGCGACGAGCCGGTCCGAGTCGAGGATGGCCTCGAGCTCGCCGATCAGCCGCAGCACCTCGCCATGCTCAGAGACGATCTTGTCCCGCTCCAGGCCGGTGAGGCGCTGCAGGCGCATGTCCAGGATCGCCTGCGCCTGGGGCTCTGAAAGCCCGAAGCGCTCGACCAGCCCGGCCTTCGCCGTCGGTGGATCTGCGGCCGCGCGAATCAGCCGGATCACCTCGTCGAGGTGGTCCAGTGCGATCACCAGTCCTTCCAGGATGTGCGCCCGTTCCCGGGCTCGGGCAAGGTCGAATCGGGTCCGCCGGACCACCACCTCCTTGCGGTGGTCGACGAAGTGCTCGAGGAGCTCGCGCAAGGTGAAGACCCGCGGCTGGTTGTTGAGGACCCCGAGGAGAATGATGCCGAAGGTCGTCTGCAGCTGGGTGAGCTTGTAGAGGTTGTTGAGCACCACCTCGGCCATGGCGTCACGCTTGAGCTCGACGACGATCCGGATGCCCTCGCGGTCGGACTCGTCCCGGAGGTCGGCGATACCCTCGAGTCGCTTGCCCTGGACCAGGCTCGCGATGTGCTCGACGAGCCGCGCCTTGTTGACCTGGTACGGCAGCTCGCTGACGATGATGGCCGTCCGGCGGCCGTCGCCACCCTCCTCGACCCGCGCCCGGGCGCGCATCTGGATGATGCCACGGCCGCTGGTGTAGGCGTCGACGATGCCCCGGCGGCCGTGGATGAACGCCGCGGTCGGAAAGTCGGGGCCTAAGACCAGGGCGAGCAGCTCGTCCGTGCGGAGTTCGGGGTTGCGGATGATCGCGGTGCACGCCGCGGCGATCTCGCGCAGGTTGTGCGGCGGGATGTTCGTCGCCATGCCGACGGCAATCCCCGAGGAACCGTTGACCAGCAGGTTGGGGAAGCGGGACGGCAGGACCTGGGGCTCGGTCATCGAGCCGTCGTAGGTCGGGCTCCAGTCGACCGTTTCCTTGGCGATGTCGTCGCCGAGCATCTCCTCGGCCAGTCGGGTCAGACGGACCTCGGTGTAGCGCATGGCCGCCGCGGCGTCGCCGTCCACCGACCCGAAGTTGCCCTGCCCGTCGATGAGCGGGTAGCGCATCGAGAAGTCCTGGGCCATCCGCACGGCGGTGTCGTAGATCGCCTGGTCGCCGTGGGGGTGGTACTTACCCATGACGTCGCCGACGATGCGGGCCGACTTCTTGTAGGGCCGGGAGGCGGTGCTGCCGCTCTCCCACATGCCGTAGAGAATGCGCCGGTGCACCGGCTTCAGCCCGTCCCGCACGTCCGGCAGGGCGCGACCGATGATGACCGACATCGCGTAGTCGAGGTAGGCGTTCTTGAGCTCGTCCTCGATGGTCACCCGGCGCAGGTCGCCGTCCGCGGTTCGCTGCTCGTTCATCTAGATGTCCAGGTTCCGCGCCTCGAGGGCGTTGTTCTCGATGAACTGGCGCCGCGGCTCGACGGCGTCGCCCATCAGGATGGTGAAGAGCTGGTCGGCCTCCGCGGCATCCTCGACGGTGACCCGGAGCAGCCGTCGCCGTTCGGGGTCCATGGTCGTGGTCCACAGCTGCTCCGGGTTCATCTCGCCGAGGCCCTTGTAGCGTTGGATGTTGAGGCCGCGCTTGGCGACCTCGTAAACCCGCGTGACCAGGTCCGCTACTGAGGCCAGGGTCTCGCGCTCGCCGTTGCGCTCGAGGTGGTAGGGGCCGATCCTGAATGGTGCGAAGCGCTCGAGCTGAGCGCGCGCCCGCCGGTAGTGGCCGCTGGAACGCAGCGCGCGACCCACCCGGATCTCAAAGCTCCGCCCGTTCACCCCGACCCGGCACACCACCTCCGACTCGCCGTGCTCCTCGTCGTCCTCGATACGGACGCCCTCGTAACCGAGGGCCTCGAGCTCGCCGGCGAGGGCTGCGGCGCGCTCTCGGTCCAGGGCGACCACGTCGCTGCCCTGGTCGAGGTCGAGGGCCGCGGTGACGATCTCCGCCGGCCAGCCGCGCCGCTGGAGGTGCTCGAGGGCTCGCAGCCAGCCTTCGGCGGCGAGGATCGCCGCCCGGAGGTCGCGGCCTGTCAGCTCCTCGCCGGTGGCCCCGACGAGCAGGCGGTACTCGTCCTCGACGCGATCGAGCAGGAAGCGGGACAGCTCGATGTCGTCCTTCAGGTAGGTGTCGCTCTTCTTGCGGCTCACCTTGTAAAGCGGCGGCTGGGCGATGAACAGGTGCCCGCGTTCGACGAGATCCCGCATCTGGCGGTAGAAGAAGGTCAGGAGCAACGTTCTGATGTGCGAGCCGTCGACGTCCGCGTCAGTCATGATGATGATCTTGTGGTAGCGGACCTTGAGGGCGTCGAACTCGTCCTGGCCGATGCCCGTTCCGAGGCACTGGATGAGCGCCCGGATCTCCTCGCTGGCGAGCATCCGGTCGAACCGTGCCTTCTCGACGTTGAGGATCTTGCCCTTGAGCGG
>CAZKKP010000068.1:0-12738 GCA_964553295.1 uncultured Thermoanaerobaculia bacterium
CCGGCGGGACGAGCTGATCGAGCTTTTCGACCGGGAGCTCGTCGAGACCCAGGACCTGATGCAGGAGCTGCAAGCGCTGCTCAGGGACGGCGAGGAGCAGGCGCTGCGGATCTTCCTGCGCCTGGTCCGCACCGAGGACATCGCCGAGATCCTCGAGCTGCTGTCGGCCGAGGACCGGCAGCGGATCATCCACTCCCTCGACGTCGAGGCCGCCGGTGCAGTGCTCGCCGACGCGAGCTACGCGATCCGGGCCGAGCTGGTCGAGGACATCGAGCACGAGCGGCTGGCCAGGATCGCCGAGACCATGCCCGCCGACGAGGCAGCCGACCTCATCGGCGAGCTCGAGGACGTCGACTCGGAGAAGGTGCTGCACCACATCTCCGACGAGGACGAGGAGATCCTCCGCTCCCTCCTGCAGTACCCGGACGACACCGCCGGCGGCATCATGAACCCGGACGTCGTGGCCCTCGAGCCCGACGCCTCCGTCGACGACGCGATCCGGAGACTCCGCTCGACCGAGCCGGAGACCGTGGTGGCGGCGCTCTACGTGGTCGACGCCGCTCAACGGCTGCTCGGGTTCGTACGGCTCCGCCGCCTGGTGACGGCGCGACCGGCGTCCAGAATCGGCGACATCATGTCCACCGACGTCATCTCGGTGCGGGTCGACGCCGACCAGGAGGAGGTCGCGGACCTGGTCGACAAGTACGACTTCGCCGCCATCCCGGTGGTCGACCCTGAGGGGCGTCTGGTCGGCGCTGTGACGGTCGACGACATCCTCGACGTCATCGAGGAAGAGGCCACCGAGGACATCTACAAGATGGCCGGCTCCTCCGCCCTCGAGGAGGAGTCGGAGTCGCTGCTCCACGTCGCCCGCTACCGGCTGCCCTGGCTGCTCATCTGCCTCGCGGGTACCCAGGCCTCGACCATGGTCCTCAGCCTGGCCTCGAAGGAGGTCGCCCTTTACGAGCAGATGTCCGTGTTCACCGCCGCGATCATGGCGATGGCCGGCAACACCTCGCTGCAGTCCTCGACCACCACGGTCCGCCGCCTCGCCCTCGACACCCTGCCCCGCACCCGGTTCGTCCGGCACGTCCTGCGCGAGTGCTCCGTCGCCCTCCTCATGGGGATAGTCTGTGGCGCCGTCGCCTCCCTCCTGGGCCGGGTCTCCGGGCATGACCCGCTCATCGGCCTGGCTCTGGGCATGGCGATGGCGTTCGGCATGTCGATCGCCAGCCTGCTCGGCGCCGCCATACCGCTGGTGCTCGACCTGCTCGGCGCCGACCCTGCGGTGGCCTCGGGTCCGGTGGTCTCGACCATCAACGACTCCCTCGCCCTCGCCGTCTACTTCGCCGTCGCCACCGGCGTGCTGCTGGTGCTCGGCTGATCGCCGGCGAGGTCCGCGCTCAGAGCGCCCGCGGGAGGGCGAAGTAGAAGCCCTGCACGAGATGGACGCCGAGGGCCTCGAGGATCTCGGCCTCGGCGGCGGTCTCCACCCCCTCGGCGATCACCGCCGCGCGGCTGGTGGCCGCGAACCCGGCAATCGCCGACACCAGGTTCTGCTTGATCGGCTCGTGCGACAGGTTGCGCACCAGCATCTGGTCGAGCTTGATGAAGTCCGGCTCGAGCTCGGCGAGCAGGTGCAGCGAGCTGTAGCCGGTGCCCATGTCGTCGATGGCGATCCGGAAGCCGGCCCGGCGGAGGTCGCTGATCGACGCCTTGAGCTGCTCCGGGTTCTCGGCGCAGGTCCGTTCAGTGATCTCGAGCACGAAACGGTCTGGCTGCCAGCCGCCACGCTCGACCGCGCGCCGAAGTCCTCCGGCGTGGCTCTGGAGGAACTCGAGCCCGTCGATCGACATGTTGACGAACACCGTCGCCCTGCCCGGTAGCCGCGCCGCCGCCTCCAGGGACCGGCCGAGACAGAGCAGCTCGACCTCGCCGAGCAGGCCGGCCCGCTGGGCGAAACCGAACAGGTTCTCCGCGGGCTCCAGGTAGGTCCCGGCAGGGCCTCGCGCCAACGCCTCGTGGCCGACGCAGAAGCCGTCGGCCTGCCTGAGGATCGGCTGGAAGAGAATCGTCACCGCGCGATCGCGCAGCAACCGCTCGAGCTCGCCCCGACGCACCGCGTCCAGGGCCTCGCCGCGACGGTGGAAGTCGAGCCTCGCGTCGAGCACGCCGCGGTGAATGCAGCGTTCCAGGCGCTGGGCGAGCTGGCGGTGGATGACGCCGCGGCCGGTGCGGAGGGCCAGGCGGGTCGGCTCTCCGCGATCCTCGTCCTGCAGCCACAGGCCGACCTGAAGCACCGACGCGATCCGACTCGCCTCTTGATGATCGTTGACGAAGAGCAGGAAGGTGTCGCCGCGCACGCACTCCTGGCACAGCAGGTGGCGCTGTCCGGCGCCGTCCATGGCGGCGGAGCGCAGCAGGTCGGCGAGGCGGCGGAGCATGCCGTCGTAGCGCTCCCAGCCGAGGAGCCGCTCGAGGTCGTGCTCCTGCTCGACCCGGACCAGGAGCACCTGCACCGACTCCCGGTCGTCGAGCATGCGCCGCACGGAATCGACCATCGCTGGCAGCGCCGGCAGGCCGGTCTCCGGGTCGAAGAGGCTGGCGCGCTGCTGCAACAGCTCGGTCCGCAGCCGCATCAGCTCGCCGGGCGAGGGCGTGGTGCTCATTTCCGAATCGGACCTGGGCCCCCGAGCAGGCCGCGTACCTGGGCGACCAGCTCGCGAGGTGAGAACGGCTTGCAGATATAGGCGTCAGCGCCGAGCTGGAGAGTCTCGAGCTGGGCCTGGTGACCCGTCCTCGCCGACAGGATCAGCACCGGAAGACTCCGGCCGCGCGCGTCCAGGCGGACAAGCTTGAGCACCTCGAAGCCGTCCATGTCGGGCATCATCAGGTCGAGCACGAGGAGGTCCGGGGGATCGGCCAGGATCCTGGTGAGCGCCGCCCGGCCACCGGTCTCGCTCTCGACCTCGAAACCCTCGACCCCGAGGACCCTGCTCACCAGCTCGGTGACATCGGGCTCGTCGTCGACCACCAACACTCGCATCACGGCCCTCCGGCGTCCTCTGCCTCGCCCCTCGTTGCGGCGGGGAGAGTACCAGAGCAGCTCCGCCGCACCACCACGTGATGACCGCTCGAGTCCTCGGCCGGTCGCGTCGGCAGCCACACCGAGAGCGACGATCCGCGGCCGACCTCGCTCTCGGCCCACACCGCCCCGCGATGGGCCTCAGCGATGGAGCGCACCAGGGACAGCCCGAGACCCATCCCGCCGTAGCGCCGCCGAGAGCTCGGGTCGACCTGGTAGAAGCGGTCGAAGATGCGCAACAGCTCGTGGGACGGAATGCCGACGCCGGTGTCGGCGATCCGCACGAGCACGCCACGCCGGTCCTCCCGCCGGAAGGGCTCGGCGCTGATCCGGATCTGACCGCCCCTCGAGGTGAACTTGACCGCATTGTCGACCAGGTTGAGGAACACGCGCTCCAGGTGCTCCGGCGATCCCCACACCGGTGGCAGGTCGGTCGCCAGGTTGAGGGTGCAGACCAGGCCCTTGTCGTCGATCCTGGGGGTCATCGTCTCCGCCACCTGGTGGAGCACCCTCGCCAGGGCAACCGACTCCATGGTCAGCTCGAGCACCCCGGCGCGCTCGAAACGGGACAGCTGCACCAGCTCCTCGATGCGCACGCTCAGCCGGCGCACGTTGCGCAGACAGACGTCGAGGGCCTGACGGGCATCGTCGCCGAGCGGTCCGAGGGCGCCGTCGACGAGCAGCTCGAGGTAGCCGCGCAGCGCGGTCAGCGGCGTCTTCAGCTCGTGGGAGACGTTGGCCACCAGGTCCGCCTTGGCCTGGTCGAGGGTCTCGAGCTCCCGGTTGACGTCCTGCAGCCGCTCGATGGTCTGTCGCAGCTTCTCCGCCATGGCGTTGAAGGCATCCGCGAGCTCCTGGATCTCATCGTCGGAGTCGAGCTGGACCCGCTCTTCCAGGCGCCCTTCCTGGATCCGACGGACCCCTTCCCGCAGTCGCTCGACATCGCGGGTGATGGTCCTGGACAGCACCACCGACACCCGGCCGGCGAGCACCAGCCCCACGACTAGAAAGCCGGCGAACGTCGCCAGCGCACGACGCAGCTCACCGGTCAGCCGTCGGTCGGAGAACGAGGCGACGAGGGAGAAGCTGTGCCGACCCCACTCCTCGACTGCCGGTGAGATCACCTGGAACGCCGCAGAGGTTTCGTTCCCGCTCACCCGACGCGCGGTCGTCTCGAGACCACGGATCGCCGACAGCTGGTCCGGGTCCTCGACGACCGGCGCTCGATCCGGGTCCGGGAAGGTCACCACGTCGCGGGCGTCGGCGCGCAGCACGACCCGGCCGGAGACGTCGACCACCACGAGCTCGAGAACGTCCGGGTTGAGGGCGAGCAAGCGGTCGACCCGGTGGCGCAGCATCCTGCGGCCGGTCTCGGCGTACAGGCGGGCCGCCTCCGCCATGGGCTCGCTGATGAGCGCGGTGTAGGTCGTCGCCGCCTCCTCCATCGAGCGGCGCAGGGTCCGATGCCGCAGGACGGTCAGCGCGGTGAGCCCGGCGACCAGGCTCACCACCACCGCGAAGGCGATGTGGCGTGCGATGCGGGTGCGGAGCCGGCGCCGCCGGGACCTCGCCGGTGAGATCACTCCAGGATCATACCCCACGGTCGGCGCCGGTCAGGCCAGGTTCTGGACCTGCTCGCGGATGCGCTCGGCGGCGGACTTGGCATCCACCAGGCGCTCGGCGATGCCGGCTTCGCGACACTTCGAACCGAGGGTGTTCAGCTCGCGGTGGATCTCCTGGCAGAGGAAGTCGAGGGCACGGCCGACCGCGCCGCCGGCGGCGAGACGACCGCGGAAAGCCTCGAGGTGCGAGCGCAGCCGCACCGTCTCCTCGGCGACGTCGCTGCGGTCCGACTGGGTCGCCGCCTCCTGCAGCAGCCGATCCGGGTCGACGACACGGTCACCGCCGACGAGCTCGAGAATCCGGTCGCGGACCCGGTCGAGCACCTGCTGGCGGAGCTCGGGCATCCTCGGCTCGAACCAGTCGAGAAAGGCATCGAGCGCGGCGAGCTCCTCGCGGAGGTGCGCGGCCAGCCGCTCACCCTCGGCCTCCTCCATCCCTCGGCACTCCGTCGCCGCAGCCTCGGCGATCGCCTGCAAGCGGGCGGTCTCCTCGTCGTCGAGCAGCGTCTCCTGCCCCACCACGGTCACCACCCCGGGCACCGCGAGCACGTCGCGCAGCTCGAGGGTCCGGCCGACGCCGGCGGGCAGCTCGACCCCGGACAGCTGCCCGAGGACGCCCGCCAGGGCCACCGCGTCGACCATCACCCGGGCGCCGGCAGGCGTCGTGCGCTCCAGCGTCACCTGTGCGGTGACCCGGCCCCTCTCCAGGCGCCGGGCGAGGACCCCGCGCACGGCGGCCTCCAGCTCGGGCATCTCCTCGCGACCGCTGCTGCGCACCTGGATGTCGAGGAAGCGATGGTTGACCGAACGGACCACGACCGAGGCGGCGAAGCGCTCCGACAGCGACCCACGTGCCCGGCCGAAGCCGGTCATGCTGCTGAGGGGTCTGGTGGCAGGCACGGTCACCACGTTCCGATCCCGGGCCGTCCCGGCCCGACCTCGGACTTATAGCACGGGAACGCCTGCCCCACGAGCTGTCGACGCTGCTGCCGGGGCGACTCAGAAGCTCAAAATCGCGTAAGCGATCGGCCCGCCGAAGCCGTACTTCACTCGGAGCTTACCATCGTTGTCGCCTTCCTTGTTGATCCGGTAGGAGGTGGTGGCGAAGCCGGCGCCCACACCGAAGTTCCGCGTGAAGTAATAGGAAAGCGAGGTCCCGCCCGAGGTCAGTTGGCCGTCGTAGCCGGACACGCTGGCGACGAAGAAGTTCCCCTCTACCGTCCAGAAGAACCTCTCGGCCAGCGTCATCTCGAAGTGCACGCCAACCACCGGGACGGGGAAGACCGTCGACTCGCTCTCCACATAACTCCCGCTGGCGGTCCCGCCACCGTCGACGGTACCCTCTCCGGCCAGGGTGAACTCGGTCCACAGGGCACTCAGGCCGCCGTTGAGGCCGAAGGCCACCTTGCCGTTGTTGACGAATGAGTACTTGTAGATCGCTTGGAACAGGTTCGACGATGCCTTGCTGTCCAGGGTGGCGCCGACGTGGAAGATCACGTCATCCCACTGGATGTCCCGCTCGATCGACGCCGTCCGCGAACGGTTCCAGCTGACGTAGGACACATCGACGCGGTGCCGGTCAGAAAAGCGGAAATAGCCCCCGACCTGAAAGTTGGCCTGATCCTTAGGAACCTGCAGATCCACTTCGAAGTTGACCTCCGTACCCGTCGAGCCGTTGCTGGCGTCGAGGCGCACCTTGGTGTCGAACGTCTGCCAGTAGCTCCCGAGGCTGAAGCCCCAACGGTCGGGAACACCGCGGATCGCTTCCCTGTCCGCTTCGCTCACGACAGACTGGGCCGCCGAGGACCCTGCGACCGCAATGGCAACGACGAGAACCAACAGGCTGGACCGCTTCATGTTACCCCTCACCCTCCTCCGAGCTTGGACGTCTGGACTGTTGGCAGAATGGCCTACCATGGAGATCATACTCGATACCATCGCGGCCTACGACCCGATGCTCCGCTGCGGTGAACAGCGGGATGGGAGCGGCCTTGCGCCGCGTAAGGGCGGCGGCGAGCCATCCGACCGGCGCGACCGGACGGCTCACTCGTGGACGAATCCACGCTCATGGAGCCCCCGGATGTGCGGCTTGCCGACCGCCAGGTCGAGATCGATCCCGACGACTCGAGCTTCACGACGTCTTCCGGGTCTGCGACGCATGGGAACGACCGGTGACGGGCTCGCGATGAACGGCAGTGCCGGCAGCCGGCGCCTCCCGGCGCCGGCGCCGCCACCTCGGCCGGGGTCAGAACAGCCAGCCGACCTCAACGGCCACGACGTCGAAGCGAGGTGAGCCGTCGGCCTTGTCGAGGTCGATCCACTGACTGGTGTAGCCGAGACGCATGAAGGTCGAGCTGTTGAACTCATAGCGCACACCGGCGGTCGCCTGGTATGAGAGCGCGTCCGTCGTCTTGGTCGGGTAGGTCGTGAAGCAGACATAGCCGTACCACGGATCCCACCAGCATCCAGTCGCCGGCAACCCATTGGGCACGTTGGTGTCGATCCAGGTCCAGCCGATCCCGGCGCCAAGGTAGGGAGTGACGGGCCCGTCCATGAGGTTGAGCACCAAGTTGGCCGACGTGCCCCACGCCTCGTAGGAGCCGGAGATCCCGGTCCGGCCGCCGTCGTCGCTGACGACCTCGGCGTCGTAGCTCACATCCGACCAGAGGAAGCCGAAGCTCGCCTGGAGCCGGTCACTGAAATGGTAGCCGAACCCCAGCGTCAGCCCGAAGTCGTCGTCGGTAGTGATCGACGAGCCGCCCTCGAAGCTGAGATCGTTGCCGAGCTGGTAGACGGCCCCCACACTGAACTCCCAGCTCCCCTCCCGGGTCTGTGCCTCGCCAGCGGCTCCGACGCCGAGCAGCGCCAGCGTAACGCCGACGGCGAAGGCCGATTGCACCATCCGATTCACAGTCATTCCTGTCATGTGTCCTCCTTACAGGCTTGCCGGATCTCGGCACGTGTCCTGCTGCTGTCACAACCCTGATCGGTATCTGTGGTGCCGGACGGCCGGTGCCGGGACCAGCCATGTCCTGCGATGAGCGATCCTCGTTCTCAGAACGGCACGACGCCGCGTGAAATCCGCGCGCCCAGCCGGCTCAGGTGGCCCACGTCACTCCCCGGTCTTCGGCGGGAAGTTCTTGAACATCTTCGCGGTCGCCTTTTCCACCTTCTTCTGGTTCTTGTCCGGCTTCTTCGACAGCTCGTCGCTGGCGATGCCCCGGAACACGAGCTGCTTCCCGGCTGCCTCGTAGATGTCGACCACCAACGTACCGACCGTGTACTTCGTCTCGGTGATAGTCCCCGTGCCCGTGCCACCGGCGCCGAAGCCTCGCCAGCCCCAGCCGCCGTAGGCGCCGTAGCCGCTGTAGAAGGTGTTCAGCTGGCTCAGCTCCTCCGTGGCGCCGTGAAGCAGCACGATCGCGTCGGCATCCTCGGGCTCGACCTTCGTCCACCCCTTTTCGACCAGCTCTTCCTCGATCTCGGCCACGACCCGCTGCTCGGCGAGCGGGTTGTTCGCTGGCGTCGCCACCTGGACGGCGAACGTCGCGATGGTCGAGAAATCGAAGGACTGGTCGTAGTCGACGCTGACATCCTGGGCCTGGGCCCACATCGGTGAAAGCAGCACGAGCGCTGCCATCACGCACCAGTTCAGTTGCACGCGCATCAGCCTGTTCCTTTCATGTCAAGGGATTCTTGTTTCAGTACTTGACCATGTACTTATTGCCCTCGAGACAGACGCCGAAGGCTTTCTTGAAGTTCTCCAGCTGATCGGCGGTGGCCTGCTGCGCCTGCTGCGACTGCTGCTGCACCTGCTGCGACTGCTGCTGCACCTGCGCGCTCGCCTCGGCCTTGGCTTTCTGAGTCCTCCGACGCGCCACGACGGCGCCCGCCGCGGCGCCATACGCGGCGCCCTCGCCAGGATCGTCGCTTGCGATCTCACCAATCAGCGCGCCGACGGCGGCTCCACCGACCGCACCCTTCACCCCGGCGCCCTGACCCGACTGCGCGATCTGCTGCTGCGCCTGCTGCGACTGCTGCTGTGCCTGCTGCGCCTGTTGCTGCTGCTGCTGCGCCTGCTGCTGCAGCGCGAAAGGATCGACGCCCGTGTTCTGAACCGCCCAGTTGTAGCAGGTCGCCTCGTCGGTCGACTGCTGCTCAGGGGTCTGGCCGACGGTTGGGAATACGTACACGCTCATGGTCGCGGCCAGGGTCTTGGGCGCTGCCGGCGCCTGAGCGACCGCCGCTGAAGCGGCGCCGGTCACCAGCATGACGATGACAAGGCCTCTCGTGGTCATCACGTTCTCTCCCTTCACTCGGCCGCGGTCGTCGGCGGCCCGGACAGAGGGGTGCAGGCGCCGAACACCGCAACCACTCGGCCCTCGGTCGCGACCGCGGCTGCCAGCAGGCCAGACTCTTCCGAGATCACGAAGCTGAAGGCGCGGCCCATCTCGGAGCCCTGCAGCACGATGGCGCCGCCCTCGCGGCTCAGATGCTCTACTGTGGTGGTTCGGTTCAGGCCGGAAGCAGCGGTCGTGGCGAACCGCTTCGCCGCCAGATCGATCTCGATGAACTCCGGGATGTTGAGATTCCACGGCAGGTCGCTCGCGCACTCACCACCCTCCAGGCAGTAGGTGGCCTGTACCGCCGCGCAGAGCAGGCGCTCCGCACCCGTCACGTCGTCGGCCCGCGCTGCACCGACCCCGAGGACCAGGAGCGCAACCAGTGTGAACACACTCATTCGATGCATGGCTTGGTCCCTTCCGCTCTTCGTCCGGTCTTCCCGTCCTGCTGTCCTCATGCTGTTCCCGGCAGCTCGGCGACTCCGGAACCTGCCCCATTTGGGCAGCGCTACATGCCAGGAATGCTCTGGATCAGCCCGCGGGACTGCGGAGTTCAGAACCTGCGGTCCAGGATCCTGACAGGCAAGATTGTAGTCCGCCAAGGCGGAGTGGACACCTCGGAAAATTACTGAACGGACTGTGGAAAACCTACGAGTCCACTGTCTTCCGGGTCAACCGACTGACTCGGCAGAGTCCCCGGCATCCCTTCAGCCGGAGTCCCGAAATTTTGCGGGGTTACAGCCTTTCGACGCTCGGATAACGTTCATCAGGAGACTCGTGGTTGCGCGCCAGCCCCACCCACGCGAGAGGTGCCCATGAACCGCATCCTGATCTGCTTCACCTTGACATGCCTCACCTTCCTGCCGGCATTCCCGACCATGGCGGCGGACAACGGCCTTTACCTCGACGCGAGCGTCGGCCAGTCAACCCTGAGGACGGGCGACGCCCTCGAAGAGGTCGAGCTCTCGGGTGAGGACGTGTCCTTCGAGGTCTTTGCCGGTGTCCCGTTCCGCTCGTTCGCGACCCGGGCCGGGCTCGAGTACTTCGACATCGAGGACACCGATGATGTGTACATGTACTCCATCAGCGCCAGCTTCACATGTTAGGCCGGAGCGACCCGACACCGCGGTCCGGCGGGAGTTGGCGATGACCCGGCGTGGCTGCACGATCTTGGCACTGCTCCTCAGCGGGCTCTGTGCCGGCCTGGGGACCGCCTCTGAGGCGCCGCCGCCGGCTCAGCCTCGGGTGGTCCTGGTGCTGTCGGGGGGCGGCGCGCGGGGAGCAGCTCACATCGGCGTGCTCAAGGTGATCGAGGAGCTCCGAATCCCGGTGGATTTGATCGTCGGGACGAGCATGGGCTCGATCGTCGGTGGGCTGTACGCCACCGGCTGGTCGCCGGAGGACATCGAGGCGCTGCTGCTCAAGGTCGACTGGACGCAGATCTTCGGCGACCGGGTGGAGCGCTCGAACCGGACCTTCCGGCGCAAGCAGGACGACTACCCCTACCTGGTCCAGACCCGGCTGCGCTTCAATGGCATCAAGCCCTACATCCCGCCGAGCGTCCTCGGCGGCCAGCGGCTCGAGCTGCTGATGCGGTCGATCGAGATGTACTCCACCGGCGAGAACGACTTCGACCTCCTGCCGATCCCCTACCGTGCGGTCGCCTGCGACCTGGCCACCGGCGAGGCGGTGGTCATCGACCGCGGCAGCCTGGCCACGGCCATGCGCGCGAGCATGTCGATCCCTGCCGCCTTTCCGCCGGTCGAGCTCGACAGCCGGATACTGGTCGACGGTGGCTCGGCGGCAAACTTCCCGGTCGGCATCGCGCAGGGGCTCGGCGCTCAGCACGTCATCGGAGTCGACATCTCGAGCCCGCTCGACGACGAGGGGCTCGACTCGGTGTTCGGGGTCTACGGCCAGCTGTCGAGCATCCTGATCGCCGGCAACCGCGATGTGGACACCCGCCGAATGCGCTCGAGCGACGTGCTGATCGTGCCCGATCTCGGCGACCTCAGCTTCATCGACTTCAAGCGAGCATCGGAGGCTGTCGGCCTCGGCGAGCAGGCCGCACGTGCGCAGATCGAGGCCCTGAGGCGATTCTCGGTTTCCGAGGCGGAGTACGCCGCATTCCAGCAGCGGCACCGCCGACAGGCCAGCGACGCGCCGGTGGTGGACGAGGTCGAGCTGGTCAACACCAGCCCGGTCGCTGACGAGCTGATCCACCGCCACCTGCACGTCGAGGCCGGCGGTCCCCTCGACCTCGAGCAGCTCGAAGCCGATCTGATCAACCTTTACAACCTCGGCTACTTCGGCATCATCCGCGATCACATGGAGCGGGAGGACGGGCGTCACCGTCTGATCATCGAGACCCCCAGTCCGCGCCACGGTCGCGCCAGCCTTCAGTTCGGCATCAGCTTCACCAACGACTTCGAGGGAGACTCCCGCCACGCGTTCACGGTGCGGCACCGTCTGCTGGCCCTGACCCGTCGCGGCGGCGAGTGGCAGAACATCTTCCAGATCGGTCACACCAGTCTGCTCGGCAGCGAGCTCTACCTGCCTTTCGACTACGGCATGACCTGGTTCGCCTCGCCCTACGTCGAACGCCGGGAGACCACGACGCCGATCTGGAGCGATGGCGAGCAGGTGGCCGAGTACCGGGTCGACCGCAGTCTCGCCCGACTCGACCTGGGACGGGTGCTCGGACAGTGGGGCGAGCTCCGCCTCCGCGCGATCGCGTCGAGCAACGACGGCGAGACCCGGATCGGCGCCTCCGGCCTGCCCGACGCCGAGGCCGACCTGAGCGGCGTCGAGCTCGGCTTCAGAGTCGACACCCTGGACGCCCCCGTCTTCCCGACCCGCGGGCTCCGAGTCAATGCCCACTACGGCGAGGGTCTCGACGCTTTCAGCTCGGACGAAGAGTACCGGAGAGCCTTCCTGGCGGTGGACGGAGCACTGTCCTGGAAGGGGCTGACCTTCGAGCCGCGGCTCGAGCTCGGGAGCAACTTCCACGACGACGTCAGCTTCTTCAACCTCTTTCGGCTGGGGGGATTCCGCAGGCTGTCCGGCCTCGGACAGGATGAGCTCATCGGCAAGCACAGCGCGCTCGCGTCTCTGGCGGTCTTCCAGGAGCTGACCGAGATCAGGATCGCCTCGGCCAAGGTGCGCGCGTTCGCGGGCATCACGCTGGAGGCCGGCAACACTTTCGCCAGCGACGACGGCATCACCTGGGACGCCCTGCGCACCGGCGGCAGTGTCTTCGTGGGGGTGGAGACCAGCGCCGGGCCGGCCTACCTCGCCTGGGGCTTCACCGACGGCGGTCGTGATCGGATCTCCTTCACCTTCGGCCAGAGCTTCTGACGCCATTGCCGCTCTCGGGCTTCGCGGCGTCCAGGAGGCTCGCACCGCACGGCATCAGCATCTATACTGTGTCGACGGAACATGGTGAAGTCAGAGCAATCCGGTGCAGATCACCTGGAGTGCCGTCTCGAGTTCGAGACGCTGCTCGCCAACCTGTCCTCCAGGTTCGTCAACGTACTCCCCCACGACGTCGAGCAGTTGATCGACGACGCGCTGCGAGAGGTCTGCCAGTTCCTCGACCTCGACCTGGCGACGCTCTGGCAGTGGTCGCCCGGGAATCCCGACGATCTCACCATGACCCACCTCTACCGGCCCCTCGGTGGGCCGCCGG
>CAZKKP010000069.1:0-1679 GCA_964553295.1 uncultured Thermoanaerobaculia bacterium
GATGAAGAGGCCGCCGTAGTGGCCGTAGTCGGCCGGCCACCAGTCCTGCGAATCGGTCATCAGGGCGTAGAGGTCCTTCTTGACCGCCTCGAGGTCGAGGCTCTTGAACTCCTCGGCGTAGTCGAAGTCCTCGCCCATGGGGTCGCCCGTGGGCGGGTTCTGGTGGAGGATCTTCAGGTTCAGCTGATCCGGCCACCAGTCCTGGTTGGTCATCGTCCTCGTGGGTCGTCCGCCCGTCACCGGGCACTTGCTGCTGTCGTCTGCCATGTCGGTCCTCCTCAGGGTTGACGGGTTGAGTCGTGAGCTGTCGCTCGGTAGGTTTCGTTGTCGTCGCTCCGGTGCGAACCCCGGAGCACGGGGGAGGTCCCTGCGTCGATCCGCGAGGCTTCTGCGAGGCACCCGGGGCAGCGCCCCCAGTAGATCACCTCGGCCTCGTCGACCTCGAAGCCCGCCCCTTCCTTGGGCGTCAGACACGGCGCGGCGCCGACGGCACAGTCCACGTCCACCACAAGGCCGCACAGCCGGCAGACCAGATGGTGGTGGTTGTCGCCGGTCCGGGTCTCGTACCGCGCTGGCGAGCCGGGGGGCTGGATGCGCCGGAGGAGGCCCCGGTCCGCCAGAATGGCCAGAGCGTCGTACACCGCCTGGCGGGAGATGACGCCGATCTCGGCACGCACGGCCCTGGCGACCTCGTCCGCCGTGCCGTGCGGTAGAGCCGAGACGGCTGCCAGGACGGCCAGGCGCTGGGCCGTGACCTGGACGCCGTGCCGGCGGAGGAGATCGGCAGCGAATTCGTACATGAGCACACAGTATATCAAATTTTGGATCGTGTCAAGAATCTTGATCGAGTCCAACTTCCGCCGAGATCCCTTCGATGCCGAGCTCGCCCACCTCGATGATCGACGGGAACGCACCGGCGCACCCCGTCCGAGCGCTCGACGAGATCTTCAGACCAGGTATCCTCGAGCCCGGGCTCGGCGCCGCCAATGCACCGCTCGGACGCTTGGCGCAGGGTCGCGGAAGGGGCGGGGCCATGAAGAGGTTCGCACTTGTCGTCGTCGTGGCATGTCTGGGGTGCTCGCAGCCGCCCCTCGACCGGGCGCCCGATCTCGCGCGCTGGCAGGAGCGCGCGGCGAAGGTGACGATCGTCCGCGACGACTGGGGAGTGCCCCACGTCCACGGGCCGACGGACGCCGACGCCGTCTTCGGTCTGATGTTCGCCCAGGCCGAGGACGACTTCCACCGGATCGAGGTCAACCTGCTGCGCTCCCAGGGTCGGCTGGCCGAGGCCTGGGGAGAGAGCGCCTTGTGGTCAGACCTGCGAATGCGGCTGTTCGTCGACCCGGAGGACATGCGCTCACACTACCGGTCGGCCCCCTCCTGGCTGCGCGAGCTGATGGACGCCTGGGCCGACGGCCTCAACTTCTTCCTCCACACCCATCCCGAGGTCGAGCCCATGGTGCTCGGGCGCTTCGAGCCCTGGATGGCCCTGACCTTCAGCGAGGGCAGCATCGGCGGTGACATCGAGCGAGTCAGCCTCGAGCGGCTCGCCGAGTTCTACGCCGCGGGGCCGGCAGGACCGCCGCCTTCTGCGGCGCCGGCCGGAGACGTCGCCCACCTCGGCCTGGACGCGGCGGCGCGGTTCGCCGTCGAGGCCGACGACACGGTCGCCCTCGCCG
>CAZKKP010000069.1:1689-12628 GCA_964553295.1 uncultured Thermoanaerobaculia bacterium
GACGGCACCACGCTGCTGCTCATCAACCCTCACACCTCCTTCTACTTCCGCCACGAGGCCCGGGTCTCGAGCGACGAGGGGCTGAACGTCTACGGCGCCCTCACCTGGGGCCAGTTCTTCGTCTACCAGGGCTTCAACGATCGCGCCGGCTGGATGCACACCTCCTCCACGGTGGACAACATCGACGAGTTCGTCGAGGAGGTCGTCGCGACCCCCGAGGGCCTGCGCTACCGCCACGGCGACGAGCTCCGGCCGGTGGCCTCGCGCCGGGTGTCGATCACGGTGGCGGCCGAGGTCGGGCCCGAGGTACGCGAGTTCACCGTCCACCGCACCCATCACGGGCCGATCGTGCGCGAGCACGACGACCGCTGGGTGGCGGTCGCTCTGATGGAGCAGCCGGTCGACGCCCTCATCCAGTCCTTCTCGCGGACCAAGGCCCGGAGCCTGGAGGAGTTCCTCGAGATCATGGGCCTCCACGCCAACTCGTCGAACAACACCGTCTTCGCCGACGCCGACGGCCGCATCGCCTACCTCCATTCCAACTTCGTGCCGATCCGCGACCCCCGCATCGACTATCGTCGGCCGGTCGACGGCGCGGATCCGGCGACCGACTGGCAGGGGGTCCACGCCCTCCATGAGAGCCCGAACGTCCTCGACCCTTCCTCGGGCTGGGTCTTCTGCACCAACAACTGGCCCTACTCGGCGGCCGGCCCGGACAGCCCCCGGCCTGAGGAATATCCGAGCTACATGGACAGGGGCCGGGAGAACCCGCGCGGCCTCCATGCCCGGCGGCTGCTCGAGGGCGCCGCCGACCTCACCCTCGAGGGCCTCGTGGCCATCGCCTTCGACCCCGCGCTGCCGGGCTTTGAGAGCCTGGTGCCGGCGGTGGTCCGGGCCTTCGACGAGGGCCCGCTTCGCGAGCCTCTCCGCCGCCGGCTGGCCGGGCCGGTGGAGGCCTTGCGCGGCTGGGACCTGCGCTGGGGCGTCGACTCGGTGCCCACGACGCTGGCGGTGCTCCTCGGCGACGAGCTGGTGGCGACCCACCGCGACGCTGCCCTCAACGCCGGGCTCGACGTCCACGACCTGATCTCGGAGGGCCTGACGCCGGCCCAGCTCCTGGACGGTCTGGCCGCCGCCGTGGCCCGCCTGGAGAGCGACTTCGGCGCCTGGCGCACCCCCTGGGGCGAGGTCAACCGGCTGCAGCGCCTCGGCGGCGGCATCGAGCCGACCTTCGACGATGACGCGCCAAGCCTGCCGGTAGGCTTCACCTCGGCGCGCTGGGGCTCGCTGGCGGCCTTCGCGGCCCAACGCCGGCCAGGGCTGAAGCGGCTCTACGGCGTCGCCGGCAACAGCTTCGTCGCCGTGGTCGAGCTCGGCAACCGGCTCCGGGCGCGGGCGGTCACCGTCGGCGGAGTGAGCGGCGACCCGGGCTCCCGCCACTTCTCCGACCAGCTCGAGCGCTATGCCAGCGGCAACCTGCGCGAGGTCTACTTCTACCCGGACCAGCTCGAAGGCCACGTCGCGAAGAGGTACCGGCCCGGCGAGCGAGGCTGACCCCTCACAACGGCGAGCCCCGGCGCGCGGATCAGAACAGCAGCGCCGTGCCGGTCACCGCCACCAGGGCGCCGAGCACTGCCATGCGAGACACCTTCTCGCCGAGGAGCAGCACCGAGGCGGGGATGATGAGCACCGGGACGAGCGACATCAGGGTGGCGGCGACGCCGGCGTGGGTGTACTTGACCGCCACCAGGGACAGCGACACCCCGAGGAAGGGCCCGAAGAACGAGCCGACGCCGGTCGACGCCATGGCCCGGCGGTCGGCGAGGGCGACCTTGACCCGCGGCCACCAGCCGATGACGGTGAACACCAGGGCGAAGCCGACGAGGCCGGCGACCACCCGGATCTGGGTGGCCGCGAAGGCGTCGTACGCGCCCATGCCGACCTTTGACAGGACCAGTCCGAGGGCCTGCCCGGCCGCACCGCCGAGCCCGAGCAGGATGCCGGCGGTGGGCAGCCGCTGCAGCCGACCCCCGGCATCCGGGCGGCGCTCGAGCACCACCGAGGAGACCCCGACCACGGTGAGGACCATGCCCAGCAGCTGGCGCGGCGACAGCATCTCGCCCATGACGAGCAGGCCGAGGACGGTGGTGATCGGCGGCACCAGGGCCATCAGCAGCATGGCGACCCGGGCGCCGACCAGCACGAAGGCCCGGAACAGGCACAGGTCGCCGACCGTGAAGCCGACCAGCCCCGAGACCGAGAGCCACAGCCAGGCGTGCGCCGAGGCGTCCACCGGGAAGGCCACGCCGCGCACCAGCCAGGAGTAGAGGCTCAGCAGCAGCAGCGCCGGCACGAGGCGGATCAGGTTCACCGCCAACGAGCCCACCCGCAGCCCGGCCGCCGTGAAAGCCAGGCTGGTCACCGTCCAGCAGCAGGCGGTCGCGAGGGCGGCGATCTCGCCGGCGTAGGGGATGGGCGGTTCCACGAGCGCGAGATTCTACCGCGAGTCGGCTGAATCCGGAGAGCTTGACAGTACCATGAGGTATGGTACGTTCCCCGCACGGAGGTGGCTCGAGGTGCGACGGAGCCGTGAGGACTGGTTGGCGGCGGGCTTCGACGTGCTCCGGAGCGAGGGCGCCGGCGCCCTGACCATCGACCGTCTCGCCCGCTGCCTGGGCGTCACCAAGGGCTCGTTCTACCACCACTTCTCGAGCCGCGAGGAGCTCAGTCACGCGCTGCTCGAGCACTGGGAGCGGAAGCTCACCCAGGAGCTCATCGACGCCAGCCGGGGCGGCGCCGGCTTCGCCGAGCGCAACCGCCGACTGACCGAGCTCGGCGAGCGGCTGTCCGACCCGGACCTCGAGACGGCGATCCGGGCCTGGGCGCTGCGCGACCCCGAGGTGAGGGCCTACCAGGAGCGGGTCGACCGACAGCGCCTGGCCTACCTCGACGAGCTCTACGGCCTGCTCGGCAGCGACAGGACACGGACCGCCGACCTGGCCCTGATCCGCTACGCCTTCGCGATCGGCGCCCAACAGCTCCGCCCCCCCCACGACCCCGCCGACCTCGGCCGCGTGTTCGAGCTGCTGCAGCGGCAGCTCGAGCGCATGGCCACCGGGATCGAGCAAACGGGAGACACCGGATGAAGACGATCATCGAGCCGTTCCGCATCAAGATGACCGAGCCGCTGAAGATGACGACCCGCCCGGAGAGGGTCGCCAAGCTCGCGGCGGCCCACCACAACGTCTTCCTGCTCGACGCCGAGGACTGCGCGCTGGACCTGCTCACCGACTCGGGCACCGGCGCCATGTCGGCCCAGCAGTGGGCGGCGATGATGCTCGGCGACGAGAGCTACGCCGGCAGCCGGTCGTGGAAGCGCTTCCGCGACGCGATCCACGACATCACCGGCATCGAGCACGTCTTCCCCACCCATCAGGGCCGCGCCGCCGAGGGCATCCTTGCCGAGTGCCTCCTCGCGCCGGGCGACGTCGTGCCGAACAACAGCCACTTCGACACCACCCGGGCGAACGTCGAGTACCGCCGGGCGGTGGCGCTCAACCTGCCGTGCGCAGAGGCCTACGACACCGCCGCCGAGTCGCCATTCAAGGGCAACATGGACGTCGCGGCGCTGGAACGCTGCATAGCCGAGCATGGCGTCGAGAAGATCCCCTTCGCCATGATCACCGTGACCAACAACACCGGCGGCGGCCAGCCGGTGTCGATGGCCAACATCAGGGCGGTCAAGGAGGTGCTGTCTCGGCACGGCATCCCCCTGATCCTCGATGCCTGCCGCTTCGCCGAGAACGCCTACTTCATCCACGAGCGCGAGCCCGGCTACCGCGGCAAGACCCTGCTCGAGATTGCCCGGGAGATGTTCTCCTACGCCGACGGCGCCACCATGAGCTGCAAGAAGGACGGCATGGCCAACATCGGCGGCTTCCTGATCTGCCGCGACGCCGAGTGGGCCGGCCGCTTCCGCAACCTGCTCATCCTGCGCGAGGGCTTCCCGACCTACGGCGGCCTCGCCGGACGGGACCTCGAGGCGATCGCGGTCGGCCTCATGGAGGCGCTGGACTACGACTACCAGGTCTACCGCCACGCCACCATCGAGTACATGGCGTCGCACCTCTTGGCTCTCGGGGTGCCCATGGTGCGGCCCGCCGGCGGCCACGCGGTGTTCCTCGACGCCCGCCGGATGGTGCCCCATGTTCCGCCGCTGGAGTACCCGGGCATCGGCGTCGTCAACGCCCTCTACGTCGCCGGCGGCATCCGCTCGGTGGAGCTCGGCACGCTGATGTTCGGCCACCTCGACGAGCACGGTGTCGAGCAGCCCTCGCCGCTGGAGCTGGTGCGCATGGCCTTCCCGCGCCGGGTCTACACCCAGAGCCACTTCGACTACGTCATCGAGGTCATTGACGAGGTCTGGCAGAACCGCCACGCCATCGGCAGCCACCGCATCACCTGGCAGCCGAAGCAGCTGCGCCACTTCACCTGCCACCTCGAGCCGTTGCAGTGACCGAGGCTCGCGCCTCGAGCAGGCGGACGTTGCGGCGGGCGCGATAGCCCTCGGCGAGGATCTCGAAGCCGGCGGCGCAGACGGTGGCCTCGGTGTCGCGATTGGGGTGGCAGCCGCCGGAGACCAGGGTCCAGGCGGGCTGGATGCGGTCCTGCCACCAGGCGAACCAGGGTCGTCGGCTGCGCACGTGCTCGAGCATGCGCAGCCGGCCTTCCGGCGCCAGCACCCGTCGCACCTCGCCAAGACCGCGCAGCGGGTCGGGCACCGAGCAGAAGACCAGGCCGCTGACCACCGTGTCGAAGGCGCCGTCGGCGAATGGCAGCGCCTCGGCGGAGGCGAGCACCAGCGACCGTCCGGGCGCGCGGCGCCGCGCCGCGAGGAGCAGCTCGACCCGCACGTCGCAGCCGACCACCCGATGATCCGCGGGATACAGAGACAGGTTACGTCCGGTGCCGCAGCCGATGTCGAGCACCCGGCCCCGCACCCCCGCGACCAGCTGCCGCCGCCAGGAGCGGAAGCCGGTGGCCTCCGCCACCGCCATCATCGCGTCGTAGAGCACCGGGATCTGCTCGAGGCCGCGCATTGCCGTCACCCGCACCCGGGAAGTGATCGACGAGCCGCGCGACAGGGCCCCCTCGTGGCCACGCTCTCAATGATCTCATCTTCCACGTGGCGCGCAGCTGATCGAGGACACCACGGCCGCTTCCGGTGCACCGAGGTCGACTTGCGGACGTCGCCGAGGGTGTGCTCGAGGTCACAGTAGGCTCCTCGGACGGGAACGGTTGGGGCGCTCGAAAGGTTGCAACGGTGTCGGTTCGGCAGAGCGAACCCGAAGGGAGTCCCCCATGACACGCTGGAACCGAACGATGATGATGCTGCTCGCACTGATGCTGGCGGGCATCGTAGCGCCGCTCGCGGCCGGCGACGACGGCTACGTCACGTGCACGATGGAGTTCTCGCTCAAGGGCTGGTCGGCAGTCTACAAGACCGCCTCTGGCGAAGGGGTGATCCGCTGCGACAACGGACAGACCGCCGAGGTGACCCTCCAGGCGCGCGGCGGCGGCCTGACCTTCGGCAAGACCACCATCGAGGACGGCATCGGCACCTTCTCCGACGTCAAGGACATCTCGGAGTGCCTCGGCACCTATGCCCAGGGCGAGGCCCACGCCGGCGCCGTCAAGTCGGCCAAGGCGTCGGTCTTGACCAAGGGTGAGGTCTCCCTGGCACTGGCCGGCAAGGGCCGTGGCGTCGACCTCGGGGTCGCCTTCGGCGCCTTCGTCATCGAGAAGAAGGCCGCCGAGCCCGCGAAGTGACCCGGTGGTCAGTCAATCGCGAAGCGCTGCAGCTCGACCGGGATGTCCGAGGTGGTCACGGTGAGGGCGCCGGCGGTGTAGACGGCGTCGATCGAGTCCGGCGCGTCGTCGAAGGTCTCGTAGAACTCGATCCGTAAGAGCCCGTCGGCGCCGACCTGGAAGTCCTGGCCGAGGGCCACGAGGTCCACCGAGCCGGCCGCCGGGCCGCATCCTGCAGGTTCTGGACATGGTGACGTGACGCCGGGGAACGGCCGAAGCTCGTAGCGCACCAGGACGGAATCGCCGAGCCCGATCGCCATCTCTCGCCCCCAGGTCCCCGGCTGGTCGGCCGCCCGGCCGACGACGCCGCTCCACTGCAGCCCCACGACGTAGCGGTCAGCGCCGATATCGGCAGTGACCACGACGTTGTTGGGGCTGCCGATCCCGTCATAGGACCAGGTGCAGCCGTCGCCGCAGTTGGTGCCGGTGGAGTTCTGGGTGGTCAGGTCGACGACCACGGCCTGAGCCTCGATGGCGCCGGCGGAGCCGACCACCACGATCGCCGCTCCGAGCCGCAGCAGGGTCTTCAGGGTCATCTCACGTCTCCTTTCGCCGGCGCCCCGGGATCGGACCCGGGGCTGAGGCTCGCCGTCGGCTCGCCCCCGTCATGGCTGAGTCGCGGACCAGGCGCCGGTGGTGCCCGACTCGAAGCCGTCGGCGAACAGCGGCACCACCCGCTGCAACCGGAGGGTGTCGAAGCTCGCCGCGAGTTCCGCCGGGAAGTCGTCGCCGGCGGTGACGCGCAGGGTCGCACGAACCGAGAGGGCCCCCAGAGGCAGCACCGGGGACACGGTGCTGACGGGCGCCCAGCCGCCGGAGGTACCGCCCACCATGCTCGACAGGGTCGCGAACAGGAGCGGCCCGGCGCAGCCGGGCTGGCCGAACGCCTCCAGCTCGAGCTCGGCCCAGGACAGGTCGGGGGCGACCGTCTCGAGCCGCACCCGACCCGAGAGCACGTACATGAAACCGGTTGGCGGCGCGATGACGCACTGGGACAGCTCGTGGACCGCGCCGGCGCCGGAGCTGTTGAGGATCTCGGCCGAGCCGGAGAACAGGGCGCCGTCGGCGTCGTCCGGCGAGAACAGGAACTCGGACGGCGGCACCGTGCTCGCCGTCCACCCGGCGAGGTCGTGGTCGAAGTTGGGGTTCAGCAGAGAGCTGCCCACGACCACCGTGAAGTCGCGCTGGAAGTCGTCGCCGCCGACGCCGTTGCCGCTGCCGTCGAGGCGGTTGCCGGCGAAGTCGACGATCGAGGTCGAGCCGCAGACCATGAAGCGGTACAGGCCCTCCGGCAGCGAGGTCGCGCCGAGCGCCACCCCGACCTGACGGCTCGCCAGGTCGTAGTCGACAGCCGGGATCGGGAAGGACAGGTCGTCGCCCTGGAGGGACAGGCAGGTGGTGGTCTCGAGGATGCCGTTGGCGCCGGCGCCCACGACCCGGTAGTTGGCGGGGTTGGTGACGTCGTCGACCTGGGAGTTGCCGGGCGGGTCCTGGACCGGCTCGGAGAAGGTGGCGAGCAGCTTGGTGATGGCCAGTGCGGTGCTCTCCCCGGGATCCAGGACGCCGTCGGAGGGCGCCGCGACGCTGCTCACCGCGACCACGGTGGGCGGCACGTTGTCGAAGATCACGTAGGGCCCGGTGGTAACGGTCGGGCTCCAGTTGCCGGCGAGGTCGACGGTGCGCAGGTGGAAGTAATAGGTGCCGTTGCCCAGGGGCGCACTGCTCACCCCGCTGGCGACGCCCGGCAGGTCGACCGCGAGATCGGGCTCGCCGCCGAGGTTCTGGTCGAAGACGAAGGAGTAGCCGGCGATCCCGGAAGGAACCGGCGGGTTGTCCAGCGCCGGCGTCCACACCATGTCGATGACGCTCACCGGCACCGGGCTGCCGACCGGGTGGCTGGGGCTCGAAAGGCCCGCCGGGTTGGCCGGCGGGACGGTGTCAATGCCGAAGCCGCCGGCATGTACCCCGGCACTGCAGTTGTCGGCATGGTCACAGGTGCGCAGGTGGAAGTAGTAGAGACCGTCGGGGAGAACGCCGCTCGACGTGGAGAACTGGCCGCCGGCGCCGAGGACCTCGAGCTCGGTGTCCGGAACGGTGGCCGGCAGGCCGTCGAACAGGAAGGAGTAGCCGGCGACGCCGACACCGCCGTCGGTGGCGCCGTTCCACTGGATGTCGATCTGGGGCAGGTTCGACCAGGCGTCGGCGGCGTGGCTCGAGCTGCTGACGACCGGGTCCGCCGGCGGCGTGAGGTCGTGGTGGCCGAAGCGTAGCTGGTCGAACCACGCGAGCAGCGGGAAGTCCTCACCCGGGGGCATGGTCAGGCTGAAGGTGACGAGGGCCGAGACCGCCGTCGGCGGAACCGACACGAGCTGCCCGGACAGCGGCAGCCAGGCGCCATCGGTGTCGTCGACCACCGGGTTGGTGCTGGCCTCGCTGCCCACCGGATTGCCGGTGCAGCTCGGACCGTCGCGCAGCGCGACCCGACCGAGGGTGATGGCGGCGCCCGGGTCGCCGCCAAGGACCTCTTCCATCCGCACCATGCCGGTGAGGAAGAAGGGCGGCCCGTCGAGATCGGCGAGAGCGACACATTGGGAGATGGAGTACTCCGTCGGGGCGCCGGTCGAGCGGGTGATGAGGGCCGAGCCCGAGGTCTCCAGGCCGTCGGCGTCCTCGAGGTCGAAGGCCGTGTCCGACGGAATCGACAGGCTCCAGCTCTCGAGGTCAATGTCGATGTTGGGATTGAGCGTGCGGTTGGTCGCCATCATCCGGAAGCGACCGAGGTAGCTGTCGCCGCCGACGCCGTTGCCGTCGCCGTCGAGCAGGTTGCCGTTGAGATCGGTGAGGGTCGTGCCGCACAGGGAGAGGCCGTACAGCCCCATGGGCAGCGCCCGCGGAGCGTCGAGCCAGAGAACCGCGACGAAGCTCGCGCTGTCGTAGGTCACGGCGGTGATCGCCACCGGCAGGTCGCCGACCGGGCCGGTGCAGGCGTCGCTCGACAGAGCGCCGTCGGGGCCGGCAGTGACCAGCAGGTAGCTCGCCGGGTTGGTGACGTCAAAGGGCTCGTCGTCGCCCGGCGGGTCGTTCATGGGCTTGCTGAAGGCGATCGTCAGCTGGGTGATGGCGTGCTCCACCTCGGCGCCGTCGGCTATCACACCACCCGGCGGCAGCGACACCGAGCCGAGGGTGAGCACCCGCGGCGGCACGCTGTCGTCGATGATCTCGTAGGGACCGGCGACCGCTGCGGCGCCCCAGTTGCCGGCGATGTCCTGGGCACACAGGTGGAAGTACCACAGGCCCGCCGCCAGCGGCGCGCTGGTCACCGTGGTGGCGGCGCTGCCCAGGTCGAGCTCGCCGTTGCAGCTCGGCGCGGCGCTCCGGTTGAAGACGTAGGAGTAGCCCTTGACGCCGGAGGGCGGCGCGCCGAGGTCGACTGCCGGCTGCCAGGTCATCTCGACGGTGGGATCTGGGTTGGGCACGCCGACGACGTGGCTCGTGCTGAGCACCCCGGGCGGCGCCAGCGGCGGCGACAGGTCGATGCGGAGCTCGCCGAGGTGGACTCCCGCGCTGCAGTTTCCGGCGTGGTCGCAGGTGCGCAGGTGGAAGTGGTGGAAGCCTTCGCCCAGGGGCTCGCTGGAGATGGCATGGGGGTCGACCGAGTGGGCGAGGTCGATCACCGTGTCCGGCACGGTGGTCGGTTCCCCGTCGAACAGGAAGGAGTAGCCGGCGACGCCGGCGCCGCCGTCGTTGTCCACGGCGCCGCTCCACTGGACGGCGACCACGGCCAGGTTGGACCAGACGCCGGGCACGTGACTGGTGCTGGTCGGCACGGCGTCCCCGGGCGGCACCAGGTCGCGCAGGAAGGCGGTCAGAGCGTTGTCCAGGTCGCCGGTGACGTAGACGCTGAGGTCGTCCGCCGAGACGGCGACGAAGTTGGCGCCAGCCAGGCCATCGACGCCGCCGACGCCGTCGCGCTTGACCTCGACGTAGGACAGCCGGCCGAAGCCCGCGGGCTCGCCTGGGTCGCTGCCTCGCTGGAGCACGACCAGGGCCCGGTCGAGGTAGGAGGCGGCGTAGACGTGGCTGCCGTCCTGGCTGGTGACGACGGCGCTGGCGCCGGTCAGCCCCTGCACTCCGCCGACTCCGCTGCGCACGGCCTGGAGGAAGGACAGGCTGCCGCCGGCGGCGCGGGTGAAGACTGCCAGACCGTTGTCGTTCGGCCCGGCAGCGTAGACGTGTGCCCCGTCCGGTGACACCGCCACCGAGCGGGCCCCGGCGAGGCCGTCGACGCCGGCGACACCGTCGCGATGGAACTCGAGGAAGGACAGCCGCCCCAGGGCGCCGCTTGCGGCGTCGGTCTGGCGCTCGAAGACCGCCACCGCGTTGTCGCCGGGACCCGCGACGTAGACGGTTTCGCCGTCCGGGCTGACCGCGACCGAGGTGGCGAGGTGGAGGCCGTCGACCAGGCCGCCCAGGTCGGTGGGGTCGTCGACGCCGTCGAGCTCGGCCTCGCGGAAGACCAGCCGACCGTAGGTCGGGCTCGCCGGGTCGGCGTCGCGGCTGAAGACCGCCACACCGCTGTCGTTGCTGCCGGTGGCGTACAGGCTCAGACCGTCGGGGCTGAGGGCGAGCGAGGACGCCCCGTCGAGGCCGTTGACCGTGGGGCCGGGGTCGGACAGGTCGTTGACGCCGTCGATCTCCACCTCGAGCAGCTCGAGCAGCCCGGTCGCCGGGTCGCGCTCGAAGACCGCCACCGCGTCGCTGTTGTAGGCGGCGACGTAGACGTGGGCGCCGTCAGGAGAGACCTCTACCGCCTCGGGTCCGTCGAGCCCGACGAAGGACTCGGTGTAGCGGTTCTCGAAGTCGGTCGGCGTGTAGGCGCGGACGAAGCTCAGCTCGCCGGATGTCGGGTTGCGAGCGAACACCGTGACCGCGTCCTCGGCTCGGCCGACGGCGTAGACGTGGGCCAGGTCGGGGCTTACCGCGACCGCGAACGCCGAGGCCAGACCGCCGACGCCAGCGACACCGTCGACCTGGGTCTCGACGTAGAGCAAGAACTGGGCGCCGTCGACGA
>CAZKKP010000070.1:0-12507 GCA_964553295.1 uncultured Thermoanaerobaculia bacterium
CCCTACGCGGAGATGATGCTCGCCCTCGGCGACCACGACCCGATCCTCGGCGGGGCGCTGCACCGGGCGCCCGCCCGTCTGCTCGGGGCGTGGTCGGTGCGCTGGCTGGTCGGACCCGCCGCCGCCGCACCGGCGGGTTGGCAGGAGGTGTGGCGCGACGATCGCGATGCCCTGTGGCGCAACCCCGAGTGGCTGCCGGAGGTTCGGCTGCACGGTGCGGTGGTCGAGGGCGACCTCGAGCTGCTGGTCTCCGAGACCCTCGACCTGGCGCGGCTCGCCGTGGTGCCGGCCGGATCGCCCGAGGTCGGGGCCACCTCGATGCGCCTCGAGCAGCGACGGGTCGAGCCGGCGCGGCTGCTGGCCGTGGTCGAGTGCGACGGCCCCTGCCTCCTGCTATGGGCGAGACCCTGGTCTCCGGGTTGGACGGCCCGCGTAGACCGTCAGGCGGCGACGCTGGTGCGGGCCAACCTCGCCGGGCTCGGAGTTGTCGCCCCTGCCGGGCGGCACGAGGTCGAACTCCGCTACCGGCCGTGGCGCTGGCTGGGGAGCTCTCTCCGTTGAACCTGAGCGTCGGTCCGGTCAGCAGGCCTGCATGTACAGCACCCAGGTCTCCTCGGCGACCTGGTACTCCGGGTCGAGGCGCAGCCACTCGTCGTCGACCACGCTGATGATCCCCCGGTCGAACCAGGAGCGCATGCGTCGCAGGATCTGCATCCGGCTGCGGGTGTACAGGTCGCCGACCTGCTCGAGGTAGGAGAAGTCCTTTTCCCAGCCGCGGGCCAGGCGGGTGACCGGGTCGCAGCCGTGCCGGGCGCGGAAGCCCGGCAGCCACAAGCCCTCGGCGAGCAGTAGCTGGCGGAGCACGTAGTCGGTGAACACCGTCGGCCACTCGTCGATCCGGATCAGCGGCCGCTCGCAGCGGAGATACGCCGGCACATACTCGGCCGAGACATACTCCTCGACGTCCTGGGTGTTTCTCGGGAAGCCCGTCGACTGCTCGCTGCCGGCGCCGAAGGCGATGTTCGGCAGCAGGTAGGCTGCCTCGATGAGGTGCATGTAGTTCTCGAAGCCCGGCCGGGCGTAACAGCGGTGGTTGTAGTTCATCGCCCCCGCTGTCTCGAACATCCGCCGCTGCATGCGGGCCGCGTCAACCTTGAGACCTCGCTCCCAGCCCCCTACCAGCACGCAGGCGCCGCCGACCGTCTTGACCGGTTTCCAGGGATGGGTGTCGATGTGGCTCGGCTCGAGGGCGAGCAGGGTCTCGGCGTCCGCGCGGACGCCGTCCAGGGTCTGACCGGGCAGGCCGAAGAGCAGGTCGACGTTGAGGTCTTCGAAGCCGGCGTCGCGAGCGGCGGCGTAGGCATCGAAGAGCTGCTCGGGGGTGAGATGGCGGCCGACTGCCTTGAGCACGTCGGCGTCGAAGGACTGGGCGCCGATGCTCACCCGGTTGAAGCCGAGGGCGCGCAGCGTGCGCAGCTTCTCCGCGTCGACGCTGTCGGGCCGGATCTCGATGCCGATGGTCTCGACGTCGTCGACCGCGAGCCCGTAGGCGACGAGCATGGTCTCGAGGATCTCCCCGAGCTCGTCCGCCGTCAGCACCGACGGCGTGCCGCCGCCGAAGTGGATGACCTTCAGGGTGACCCGGTCCCGTTCCTCGCGGATCTTCGCCCGCTCCTGGATCTCCCACTTCAGCTTGGCCAGGTAGGGGGCACGGAGGCGCTCGAGGCCGACGACGTGCTTCGGCTCGTACTTCGCCGCCCAGCAGCAGAACTTGCACAGGGTGTGGCAGAAGGGGATCTGGACGTAGGCGCAGAGCACGGCGTCGGTCTGCCGACGGAGAAAGGCCTTGCGCGGGTTCGCGACGTGGTCGGCGATGGTGAACGGCGACCGGCGCCCGGCTGCGTTGGGGTCCGGCGGTGGGCCGGCGGCGGGCGGGTCGGGCACCGCCGCGGCGGCGGCTTCGAGATCGCGGTGCGTCATGATGCCTCCAGGTCGGGGCGCCCGCGAGTCGCGGTCAGCGGTCGGTCACACACGCGACCTGCGTGGTCGGACCCGGCGGCTGTCCTCTCGACGGGAGCTGCCGCATCATAGCATCGGGCGCAGCCCGCGGGTTGGCCACCGTCGCCGATCCAGGGCCGCGGCCCCATACTGGGAGGGTGGGCGTGACCGACGAGCTGCACCCGACGCGGTGGTGGAGCCGGCTCGACGACGGGCGGGTACGCTGCGACCTGTGCCCGCGGCGCTGCCGGCTCAAGGACGGCCAGCGGGGGTTGTGTTTCGTGCGCATGGCGCACGCCGGCGAGGTGGTGCTGACCACCTACGGGAGGTCGTCGGGCTTCTGCGTCGACCCGATCGAGAAGAAGCCGCTCAACCACTTCTACCCGGGAACCGCGGTGCTGTCCTTTGGCACGGCCGGCTGCAACCTGGCCTGTCGCTTCTGCCAGAACTGGGACATCTCGAAGTCGCGGCAGCTCGACCGGCTGGCGGACCGGGCCTCGCCCGAGGCCATCGCCCGGGCCGCCGCCGTGCACGGCTGCCGGTCGGTGGCCTTCACCTACAACGACCCGGTGGTCTTCATGGAGTACGCCGTAGACGTTGCCGCCGCTTGCCGCGCGCGGGGCGTCGCCACGGTGGCGGTGACGGCCGGTGAGATCGAGCCCGGTCCCCGTGGCGAGATGTTCGCGGTGATGGACGCCGCCAACGTCGACCTCAAGGCCTTCACCGACGAGTTCTACCGGACGCAGTGCGGCGGCGAGCTCGCCCCGGTGCTCGACACGCTGCGCTACCTGGTCCACGAGACCGGCGTCTGGGTGGAGATCACGACCCTGCTGATCCCCGGCCTCAACGACTCCGACTCGGAGCTCGGCGAGCTCAGCGGCTGGGTGGCCGGCGAGCTCGGACGCGAGGTGCCGCTGCACTTCACCGCCTTTCACCCCGACTACCGGCTTACCGACCGGCCGCCGACGCCGTCCGCCACCCTGACCCGGGCGCGCCGGATCGCTCTCGAGGCTGGGCTCGCCCACGTCTACACCGGCAACGTCCACGACGAGCACGGGGGCTCGACCTTCTGTACGGGATGCGGCGCGCGCCTGATCGGTCGAGACTGGTACCGGCTGACCGCCTGGCAGCTCACGGACGACGGCCGCTGCCGGACCTGCGGTGCACCCTGTGTCGGCCGCTTCGACGGCCCACCCGGAACCTGGGGCGAGCGCCGGCAGACGGTGCGGATCGGTCCGCTCGAGCCGTGAGCTCGACCTTCAGTTCACCGTAAGGCGGGTGTCGCCGGCCTGGTGGAGCACGTGGCGCATCAGCTCGGCGTCGCGGGCGTCCGGCCGCATCTCGAGGTAGCGGCCGAGGTCGGCCTCCGCCGAGGCGCCGTCGCCGAGCTTGAGGGCGAGCACGCCGCGATCGCGGTACAGCTCCGGGACCTCCGGCTCGAGTGCGACCATCGCCGAGGTGGCGCGCAGGGCGCCGTCGACGTCCTCACGCTCGAAGCTCGCGCCGCGGAGGTTGACCAGGATGCGCAGCAGGATGCGGCGATCGGGGATCGGCGTCAGCATCCGCGGCTCCAACCGCATCTCGCCGCCGGATCGCTCGAGCAGGATCCTGGCGCAGTCCTGGCGCTCGAGGATCCGGCCGCGGCCGAAGGGGTCGGCGTACAGGTCGTGCCCGCCCTCGACGCCGACCAGGAAGTGCAGCGGCATGCCGACGCCGACCAGCGGCAGGCCGGCCCGTCGGCCGACCTCGATCCACACCACCGACAGCGTCACCGGGATCCCGGTACGTCGCTCGAGCACCCGGTGCAGCAGCGAGTTGTCGAGGTCGCCGTAGGCCTCCTCATTGCCGCAGAAGCCGACCGTCAAGCCGAGGAAGGCGCCGAGAGAGTCGAGCCGCGACGCGAGCCCGGCGGCGCGGTCGACCCGCGGCCGTGCCTCGTCGGCGAGTGCGTCGATTTCGTCGAGGCACGCCTGGGGGTCGACGCCGGGCGCCTCCATGGCTGCGATCAGCAGCGCTCCCTCGGCCAGACCGAGGCTGTCACCATCCCGCGCCGCGAGCTCGTGGAACCGGGCCTCCGCCTCGAAGGGGTCGATCGCCATGCCAGAGATGGTACCCGATGACGAGCGGGCGCCGGAAGAAGACCGGCGTGACCGACTCCGCAGGCACACCTGGGGGGCCGGTCCCGGCCGGCCCCCTCGGTTGACCCTCGTCGCGGTCGATGGTCAGCTCTGTGATCAGAGCTTCTGCAACGAGATTCGGCCGTTGACCGTCTCCATCTTGACCCGGGCGCCGCCCGAGCCGATGGTGCCGCGCATGTCCGAACCGACCCACTTCCCCTTGCGGACGTCAATGCCGAAGTCGTTGGTGATCCGGCCGTTGACCGTCTCGGCCTCGACGTCGGCGCCGACGCCGGCGGGTACCAGGAGCTCGATGGCGCCGTTGACCGACTCGAGCTCGACGGTGTGGCCGCTGCCGAGACCGGTCAGCTGCACCTCGATGCCGCCGTTGACCGTGGAGGCCTGGACGCTGCCGGCCGCAGCGAGGATCTCGATCCGGCCGTTGACGCTCTCGGCGGCGACGCCGCCCTCGACGCCCTGGATCCGCACCGTACCGTTCACCAGGTCGACGTTGTCGATCCGGGCTGACCGCGGCACGGTCAGGGTGTACTCGACCTCGGTCCGGTTGCCGCCACCGAACCACCCCCGGGACGAGGGGTACTTGGTGTCGATCTGCACCGCGTCCGCCCGGGCGCTGACAGCGACCTCGAGCCCGTCGAGGGCGTCGCGGGAGTCGGCGCGGCGCACCGCCTGCACCCGCACCTCGGCACGGTCCCAGACCTCGACGACGACGTCGCCGTTGACGTTGTCGAGGCTCACTCGGCCGGTGGCCGCCATCGGGTAGGTCTGGTCGAAGGTCTCCTCGTGCTTGAAGCCCGCGCCTGCGGTCGCGGCCGCGAGCAGCAGCGCTGCCGTGGTCAGGACCCATGTCATCCGTCGTGTCATCTCGAGCTCTCCTTTCTCCCGTTCCTTGTTCCGTTCACGACCGTGAGATGCCGGGACGTGGGAAAGGGTTGACCGGGTCATCCCGCGAAAAGTTGCGGTTCTCCGCCCGCGAAGCGCCAGCGCTCCGCGGGCGGGCTTGCGCGCCGGCGGCAGGGCGGCTACCCTGCCGGGCCATGAACACGACATCCATCTCTTGCGTCATCGTCCTGCTGCTCGCCCTGACCACCTTCGCTGCGGCGCCCGCGCCGCCGGACGTCGCCGCGCCGCCCTCCGACGCGGTGAGGACCGCCTCGGGGCTGGCTTCAAAGGTGCTCTCCCCGGGGAGCGGCATGGTGCACCCGAGTGCCGCTGACAGTGTCACTGTCCACTACACCGGCTGGACTACCGACGGCGCGATGTTCGACTCGTCGGTCGAGCGCGGTCAGCCTGCGACCTTTCCGCTCAACCGGGTGATCGCCGGCTGGACCGAGGGTCTCCAGCTGATGGTCGAGGGCGAACGGCGCCGGCTGTGGATTCCCGAGGAGCTCGCCTACAAGGGCCAGACCGGTCGTCCTGCGGGCATGCTGGTGTTCGACGTCGAGCTGCTCGGCATCATCCGGCCGCCCAAAGCGCCCGCCGACGTCGCGGCGCCGCCCGAGGACGCCTCCCGGACTCCCTCCGGCCTCGCCTCGAAGGTTCTCAAGCCGGGGACCGGCGAGCGGCATCCCGGGCCGACCAGCCGCGTCGAGGTGCACTACAGCGGCTGGACCACGGATGGTCAGCTGTTCGACTCGTCGGTGACGCGTGGTCAGCCCGTGACCTTTCCGCTCAACCGGGTGATCGCCGGCTGGACCGAGGGCGTCCAGCTGATGGTCGAGGGTGAGAGCCGGCGCTTCTGGATTCCGGAGAAGCTCGCCTACCAGGGGCAGTCCGGCGCGCCCCAGGGCATGCTGGTGTTCGACGTCGAGCTGCTGCGCATCCTCGACTGAGCGCCGGGTCTCGCCAGGTCTACGGCCCTCCCCGGCGGTGACGTACAATGGCGGCAGGGCTCGCCCGCTGCCAGGACCCACAGCCGGACGTGATGGTCGCGCGCCCCGCCTCGAGGGGCGGCAGGAGCCGGACGTGGGAGCCGGCGGGCGGCCGGTGAAGAGGTGACCGCAGTGACCATGGGCGACAGCGACCGGAGGCTACGGTTCCGGCTCGCGGTGCAGCAGACGAGGGCCGTTTGCTACCTCATCGCCGCGGCGATCGGGCCGGTGTTCGTCGCCCTCGGGGTGCTCGAGATCTCACTCGGGCGCCTGCTGGCCCTGACCGGCGCCGCGGTCGTCAGCGCGGCAGGCTGCTGGCTGCTGGTCAGGATCGGCGCCGCCGACCGCCTGGGGGTCGTCTTCGAGTGGCTCTGGCTGCTCGTCGACGCGGCCCTGATCACGGTCGCGGTGGTCTACACCGGCGGCGCGGACAGCCCCTGGTTCCCCTGGTACCTGGCCAACATCGGCGCCGCCGCCTTCGTGCTCGGGCAGCGCGCCGCCTTCGCGGTCGCCGTGCTCGACACGGCCTCCTACACCGGCGCTTTGGTGGCGATCGGCGACGTCGGCGGATTCGACGTGACGCTGTACCGTGCCATCGCCCAGATGGCCTTCCTCTACGGCGCCTCGTTCCTCTTCCTGCGCGGCGTCAGCCTGCTCAAGAGGAGGCAGACGCAGCTCTTCCGCCTGCGTCAGGACGAGGCGATCAAGGTTGACGAGCTCACGCGGCTGGCGAGGGCGCTCGACCAGCGCACCCAGGAGCTCGCCGAGGCGACCCTGCGGACGGTCGAGGCCGACCGCCTCAAGAGCAGGTTCCTGGCGACCATGAGCCACGAGCTGCGGACGCCGCTGAACTCGATCATCGGCTTCTCCGACGTGCTCCTGCAGCGGCTTCCCGCGGGCGCCGAGGAGAAGCAGAGGAGGTTCCTGCAGAACATCCACAGCTCGGGCGAGCACCTGCTGAAGATCATCAACGACCTGCTCGACCTGTCGAAGATCGAGGCCGGCAGGATGGAGCTGCACATCGAGCCGGTCGACGTCGCGGCCCTCGTCCACGGGGTGTGCGCGGTCGCCCAGGGCGGCGCCCGGGCGCGCCGCATCGCCTTCGAGCTCGAGACGCCGACGGACCTGCCGCCGGTCGAAGCCGACCAGGTCAAGCTCAAGCAGGTGCTGTTCAACCTGATCTCCAACGCGGTCAAGTTCTCCCACGAGGGCGGCACGGTGCGCATCGGGACGGCGGTGCGGGAGCTCGCCGACCGCCCGGCCGTCGAGATCCGGGTGGTCGACGACGGCATCGGCATCGACCCGCGGCACCACCGCACGATCTTCGAGGAGTTCCGCCAGGTGGACGACGGTCCGGCGCGAGCCTCCGGCGGCACCGGTCTCGGCCTCGCCCTGGTCCGGCGCCTGGTGGAGCTGCACCACGGGACGGTCGAGCTGGACAGCGCGCCCGGCCTCGGCAGCACCTTCGCGGTGACCGTGCCGGTCAGCTTCCAGGGCGAGGGCGAGGGCCCCGGCGCCGGCCCCGCCACCCTTGACCTGAGCCGGGAAGGCGGCACCCGGGTGCTGGTCGTGGAGGACGACCCCACCGCGTATGAGGCGATCAGCGGGCACCTCGTCACCGCCGGTTACATCCCGGTGCGGGCGCGCAACGCCGACGAGGCCCTGCGCTTCGCCCACCTGCTCCACCCGGCGGCGATCACCCTCGACATCATCCTGCCCGACCTCGACGGCTGGGAGATCCTCCGCCGCCTCAAGGACGAGCCGGCAACCGCCGACATCCCGGTGATCATGGTCTCGGTGCTCGACAACCGCGAGCTCGCCATCACCCTCGGCGCCGCCGACTACCTGACCAAGCCGGTCGACGGCGAGCGCCTGGTGCGCCGGCTCGCCGAGCTGGCGCCGCGCCACGGGCGCCACTGCCGGGTGCTGCTGATTGACGACGACCCTCTGGTTCACGAGCTCGTCGAGGCCAGGCTGGAACCGCTCGGCTACTTCGTCGTGCACGCTGTGAGCGGGCGCGCGGGCCTCGAGGCGGCGGGCGGGTCACCATCGCCCGACCTGATCCTGCTCGACCTGATGATGCCGGAGATGGACGGCTTCGAGGTGGCGGCCCGGCTCAAGGCCGACGCGCGGACCAGCCCGATCCCGATCGTCGTGCTCACCGCCCGGCAGATGACGGCCGCCGAACGCGACCGTCTGCGCGACAAGATCGAGGCCCTGGTCGGCAAGCTCGAGCTGCCGGCCGGCGGCCTGCCGGCAGTGGTCGAGTCGGTCCTCAGCCGTCCCCGGAGGGAGGTGCAGCGTGTCTGAGCTGCGCACGGTCCTGGTCGTCGAGGACAACGAGCAGAACCTCGAGCTGGTGGTGTTCCTCCTCGAGGAGGCGGGGCTCGAGGTTCGCTCGGCGGGCGACGCCGAGACCGCTCTCGAGATCCTGTCCTCGACGGCGCCGGACCTGATCCTGATGGACATGCAGCTGCCGGGCACCGACGGGCTCGCCCTGGTGTCCCGCCTGCGGCAATCGCCGTCGACCGCCGCGGTTCCCATCGTCGCCCTGACCGCCCACGCCATGCGCGGCGACCGTGAACGCTTCCTGTCCGGCGGCTGCGATGCCTATCTCGCCAAGCCGATCGACACCACGAGCTTCCTCGACGAGCTGCGCCGGGTGCATCGCTCCTCGCCGTGGCGAGCGGGGCTGCCGGGGCACGAGCCGTGACCGGCCACCCTCTCGACCCGGTCACGCCGGCGAGCATCCTGGTCGTCGACGACCAGCCCGAGAACCTCGAGCTGCTCGAGGATGTCCTCGAAACCGAGGGTTATCGGGTCGTCCTCGCCCGGGATGGTGAGGAGGCGCTGGCCGAGGTCGAGCGGCAGCTGCCGGACTGTGTCGTGCTGGACGTGATGATGCCGCGGCTGGACGGCTTCGAGGTCTGCCGCCGCCTCAAGAGCCGTCGCTCGACACGCACCGTGCCGATCATCATGCTGACCGCGCTGGCCGAGGTCGAGGACAAGGTGCGGGCGCTCGATTTGGGCGCCGACGACTTCCTCAACAAGCCGGTGAGCCTCCAGGAGCTCGTCAACCGTGTCCGCTCGATGGTGAGGATCCGCTCCCTGCGAGCCCAGCTCGACACCTCCGAGAGCATCATCGTGTCCCTGATCGAGGCCCAGGAGAGCCAGGACCCGATGGCCCGGGGCCACTCTCAGCGGGTCACCTTGCGGGCGCTGGCGCTGGGCCGGGCGGTCGGCCTGCCGGGCTCGCGTCTGCAGGTTCTCGCCCATGCGGCCATCCTGCACGACGTGGGCAAGATCGGCGTCGGCCAGGAGCTCCTCGAAACCGACCCGGGCTGGACCACCGAGCAGCAGCACGAGCACCGCCGCCACGCCGAGCTCGGCGAGCAGATCCTGGCGCCCTTCGCGTCCTTCGCCGAGGTGCGCCGCCTGGTGCGGCACCACCACGAGCTCGACGACGGCAGCGGCCACCCGGACGGTCTCGGCCGCGACCGGCTGGATCTCGAGACCCGGGTGCTGGCTCTGGCCAACCGCCACGACCACCTGCACACCCGCCTCGGCGCCGCCGAGGCCGCGGCCGAGATGCGGCGGGCGGGGGCGGCCGGCCAGCACGACCCTGAGCTGGTCGAGAAGCTGCTCGCGATCCTGCCCGAGGACGAGGTCGCCGAGGAGCTGCCGGCCTGGCAGGACCTGATCCCCACGGTCACCGACCCGGTCACCGGCGCCGTGCTCGTCTGTTGCGCGGTCTCGGCGACCGGGGACTCGGTCAGCCAGATGCTGGCGAAGGCCGGGCACCGTGTGCTGCGGGCGACGACCGCGGCCGACGCGATGGCGTTGGCGGGGCGCGAGGCGCCCGGGCTTGCCCTGGTCGACTCCCGGCTGCCGGACACCGACGGCTTCGAGCTCGCCCGTCGGCTCAAGGCCGTGCGCGGAGAGGCTCTGATGCCGGTGGTCGTGCTGACCACCCGCGAGGCGCTGCCGCCGCGCTCCGGCATCTCCGGCGCCGACGACTATCTCTTCCTGCCGGTCAACCGGCTCGAGCTGAAGGCCCGGGTGTCCTCGCTGCTCAGACTGCACACCTACCTCGAGGGACTCGAGGACCACCACGACGTCATCCTGTCCCTGGCCGCCGCACTGGAGGCCAAGGACCCCTACACCCAGGGGCACTCCGAGCGGGTCGGCGCCCTCGCGGCCCGACTCGGCGCCGCCCTCGGTCATGACGGCGAGATCTGCCGCCTGCTCCTGACCGCCGGGAAGCTCCACGACATCGGCAAGATCGGCTTGCCGCGGGCGGTGCTCAACAAGCGCGGCACCCTCGACGCCGGAGAGCTCGAGCTGGTCATGCGCCATCCGGTGCTGTCCGAGCGCATCTGCAGCCCCCTGACCACGCTGCAGGCGTTGGTGCCGCTCATACGTCACCATCACGAGCGGTTCGACGGCTCCGGCTACCCGGACGGCCTCGCCGGCGAGCAGATCCCTCTGGGGGCCCGCATTCTGGGCCTGGCCGACGCCTTCGACGCACTGACCTCCGACCGCCCCTATCGGACCGTCTTCAGCACCGCGAAAGCCCTCGAGCTGCTCGAGCGCGAGACCGGGCTCGGTCGATGGGACCCCGAGCTCGTCCAGGCGCTGCGCCGGCTGGTGGCCGCGCCGCACGGACCGGGACGACCCGCGGGCGGTTGAGTCGCCTTCGACCTCCTCGTCCTCACGGGTTCACCGCTCGAAGACCCCTACCCCAGACGCTGCCACAGCCCCCGCCCCTGCCCGCCGACCTCCTCCCCGGAAGGCCCGTGCCACCACCACCCGCGCACGATGCCTGCTTCCGCGACCACCCGCGCCGGGGCTCAACTCCCGACGCCGGACGCGATACCCTGGAGTCGATGAGCCGACCTCCCGAGCTCTCGGTGGTGCTGCCGGTGTTGGATGGCGCCAGCTTCATCGCAGACAGCGTGGCCAGGCTCGACGGCTTCCTCGATCGCTGCGGCCTGCCGTCCGAGGTGGTGGTGGTCGACGACGGCAGCCGCGACGGCACCGGCGACGCGGTCCGCCGACTCGGCCTCGCCCGCGTTCGGCTCGAGAGGCTCGAGCGCAACCGGGGCAAGTTCGCCGCGCTCAAGGCCGGCATGGTCGCCGCCCGCGGTCGCTGCAGGGTCTTCACCGACGCCGACCTGCCCTACGACCTCGAGGCCCTGCCCTACATCCACGCCCTGGTGAGCGGAGGCGGATTCCACGTCGTGGTCGGCGACCGCACCCTCCCGGACTCCGGCTACCTCCCGCCGGGACGGCGTCGGCAGCTGGCCACCCGGGTGTTCAGCATCGCCGTGCGTCTCCTCGTGACCGGCGATCTGTTCGACACCCAGTGCGGGCTCAAGGGCTTCCGCGGCGATGTCGCCGAGGCGCTCTTCCCGCTGCTCACCGACCCCGGATTCGCCGGCGACGTCGAGGCCCTGTACATCGCCCTGAAGCACAACCTCGCCATCCGGAGGATCCCGGTGCGACTCCAGGGCTCGGGACCGAGCACCGTTCGCCTCGGCCGGCACGCCCCGGGGATGGTGGTCCGCATCCTCGGCCTGCGGCCGCGCTGGAGCGCGGGCCGCTACCGCTCGCCGGAACTCGAGGAGATCGCCGCCCAGCGCTACTGGGAGCCCACCTTCGTTGTCCGGGAGGGCCGATGAGCGAGAACCAGCCCCGCACGTGCCACACCCTGGCGGCCCTGCGCTGGCCGCTGGTCGCCCTCGCCGTGGTGATGGTCGGCGCCCTGCTGCTGGCGCGCGCCTGCCGCACCGTCGAGCGCGCCGGCGCCGCCGGCCCCGAGGCCGCCCGCGCCCTGGTCGAGGAGGCGCGCGGCCTCGCCGAGCGTTTCCGCACCGGGACCATCACCGAGACCTTCATGGCCGCCATCCCGCGGCTCGCCCCGGACGACGGCCTGCGGCTGGAGCTGACCACCCTCGAGGCGACCGAGGTGTTCACCCGCACCGACGAGCAGCGCGCCTTCTGGGACCGGGTCCCCCTCGGCACCACCATCTCGGAGATCCGGGTCCCGGTCACCTACCGCTACCACGTCCGGCTCGACGAGCCGTGGCGGCTCGAGGTGCTCGAGCACCATTGCATCGTCCACGCGCCGCCGATCCGTCCCAGCCTGCCGCCGGCGATCCACACCGACGGTATGGAGAAGCGCTCGTCCTCCTCCTGGTTCCGCTTCGACCGGGCCGAGCAGATGGCCGAGCTCGAGCGCAGCCTGACGCCGCGGCTGTCGCTGCGCGCCGGCAACGCCGAGCGCCTTGGGCTGGTGCGCGAGCACGGCCGACGCCGGGTCGCCGAGTTCGTCAGGGGGTGGCTGCTGGTCGAGGACCACTGGCGCGAGGACCGCTTCCGGGCGGTGGTCGTGGTCTTCGCCGACGAGGCCGAGGACGCCGCCCTCAGCGAGCCGCCGACCCTGGTCCTGGAGAGCCCTCGACGGTGAGGCCGCGGCCGGTGACGAGGTAGGTGGCGAA
>CAZKKP010000071.1:0-1463 GCA_964553295.1 uncultured Thermoanaerobaculia bacterium
ACCAAAGTGACCTAAAGGTGGTGGCACTCGTCGCCTGACCCCTGACCCCTGACCCCTGACCCCTCCGAAGGTTGACAATCGCCGCTTGCGGCCTACAATTCGAGGTCTCTGCCGTGCTCCGCAGTAGCTCAACGGTAGAGCGGGTGGCTGTTAACCACTAGGTTGGGGGTTCAAGTCCCTCCTGCGGAGCCAGCTTTCTCCGACCCTCGCGCCCGGCGCGGGGGTCGTTTCACGTTGCCGCGAAGGCTCGGGGGGGGCAGGATGCGGCGCCCGACGAGGCCTGCTCGAAGCCACGCCGTCGGCGCCGGTCGAGGCGGAGAAAAATTTCACAATGTCGACGAAAACGCTTGACTCTCGGGCCTTTGAAGTGTACAACACCGGGCGCATGGGGCGGAGCGAGCCGCCACCGAAGGAGGACGCGATGAGCAAGGACTTCAACGCTTTCGAGATGGCGCAACGGCAGTTCGACGCGGTGGCGGACAAGCTGCAGCTCGACGGGGGCATCCGCGAGCTGCTGCGCTGGCCCATGCGCGAGTACCACTTCACGGTTCCGGTGCGGATGGACGACGGCCAGGTCAAGGTGTTCCGCGGCTTCCGCGTACAGCACAACGACGCCCGCGGTCCGGCCAAGGGCGGTATCCGCTTCCACCCCCAGGAGACCATCGACACGGTGCGCGCCCTGGCGACCTGGATGACCTGGAAGTGTGCGGTGGTGGACATTCCGCTGGGCGGCGGCAAGGGCGGCGTGATCTGCAGCCCGCCCGACCTCTCGCCGCGCGAGCAGGAGCTGCTGTGCCGCGGCTGGATGCGCCAGGTGGCGCGCAACATCGGCCCGGTGCAGGACGTGCCGGCGCCCGACGTGATGACCAACCCGCAGCACATGGTCTGGATGATGGACGAGTACGAGACGCTCGCCGGCGGCCGCTACCCCGGCGTGATCACCGGCAAGCCGGTCGAGGTCGGCGGCTCCCTCGGTCGCACCGAGGCCACCGGCTACGGCGTCGTCTACACCGTGCGCGAGGCGCTCAAGCGCATGGAGCTGTCCATCGCCGGCATGCGGGCCTCGATCCAGGGCTTCGGCAACGTCGCCCAGTATGCCTCCAAGCTGTTCATCGAGCTCGGCGGCAAGGTCGTGGCGGTGTCGTGCTGGGACAACAACGACCACGCTGCCTACACCTTCCGCAAGCTCGACGGGATCGACGTCGACTACCTGCTGTCGATCACCGACCGCTTCGGGACGATCGACAAGACGAAGGCCCAGGCCGCCGGCTACGAGATCCTGGCGCCCGAGGCATGGCTCGAGCAGGAGGTGGAGATCCTGATCCCCGCCGCCCTGGAGAACCAGGTCACCGGCGCGAACGTCGAGCGGGTCCACCAGTCGGTCAAGATCCTCGCCGAGGGCGCCAACGGCCCGACCACCCCCGAGGCGGACGCGGTGCTGAAGCAGCGCGGGGTCTTCGTCA
>CAZKKP010000071.1:1473-8257 GCA_964553295.1 uncultured Thermoanaerobaculia bacterium
CTACGCTTCGCTTCGGGCCCCTGCGGGCGGGCGGTCGCCCTTGCGGCGCTTCGCGCCGATTCTTCATCTTCGTCATCCCGGACTTCCTGTGCAACGCCGGTGGCGTCACCTGCTCCTACTTCGAGCAGGTCCAGTGCAACACCAACTTCTTCTGGCCCAAGGAGGAGGTGCTCGACCGCCTCGACCAGAAGATGACCCGCGCCTTCCACGCCGTCGCCGACCTCGCCGAGGAGGCCGGAGAGTACATGCGGGACGCGGCCTACATGATCGCCATCCAGCGCGTCGCCACGGCCTGCCACCTGCGCGGCTGGGCGTAAGCGCTCCACCTTTCTCGCCAGAACGCCTCGGCCCCCTCGGCCGGGGCGTTCTTCGTATGAATCGCCAGTTCGAACCACAGAGGCACAGAGACACAGAGGAACTACACCTGACCCCAGGTACCTCCGGGCCGAGAGGGCAGCACGATACCTGTGGCGCCGAGCGGCCATGACCCTCGTCCCAGGAGAACGCCGAGGAACTCTCGACCGCGACCCGAGGCGCGCCGGCACTGGCATCTGCAGATCTCTGTGCTGCTCCCGGATCCGAGGTCCATCCGCCCTGCGGTGATTCCTTGCTGGATCCCCACTCAGAGAACTCCGGAAAGATCGCTTGGAAGGCCGTCGCGGAGTTCGCGTCGCCCCGCTGTGCCTCTGTGGTCCATTTCGGGCGGCAGGGTTGCGGGCGCGGCCCGCGCTGGGGATCCGTGTGCCTCGGTGGTGAGGTGCCGCCGTCCTCAGGCGGGGGGGGCGAAGAAGGCGAGGGCGCGGTCCTCGTCGCCGTCCATGATCACGTGCAGCAGCTTGCCCGGGGCGATCTCGGAGACGTGGATCACGCGCACCACGTGCTCGAGGTCGGCAAAGGCCGGCGCGTGCTCGGCCAGCCGGTTCGGGGAGCGGTTGAGGATCTCCTCGTTCCAGATCACGCCGGGGTCGTCCGGGTACAGCGGCAGGTAGATGATCGCGGACTCGACGAGGTCCTGGAAGAAGTGGGTTCCGAAGGAGACGTCGGGGAGGTAGCTGCCCTTCTTGCGGGCGATCTCGACGAGCATGGCGGTGTGGCAGATGTCGGCGTAGGTCACCGGCACGCCGAGCTTGATGTCGCCGCGGCTGCCCCAGCGGCCGGGCCCGAGCATGACGAACCGGCGGTGGGGCAGGGCCCGGTTGAGGGCGCTGACTGCCCGCGCCACCCGGTGCATGCTGTCCGGCGTCGGCAGCTGCTCGTAGTCGCGCGGGTCGACCAGGACGACGAACTCGAGGTTGCGGACCTGCGCCATCTGGACGAAGCGATGGGCCGAGAACACGGCGTCGGACGGTGCGACGTTGTGCGGCACGGGCACCCGCTGGACCGAGGCGCTCTGCACCAGCGCTCGGCACTGCAGCATGTACAGGTCGACGCCGTCGTGCGCGAACTCGACGTCGACGGGCTCGCCGAGCCCCTCCTCGAGGAGGTCGAGGATGCGCTTGAGCTCGCGCGGGAAGCCCGACTGGACGAGGCCGTTGAAGGTGACCAGCAGCTCCGACGGCTCGACCTGCGCCATGATGCCGACCATCGGCAGCAGCTGTCGGTGGCGGTAGATCGAGAAGATCTTGTTCATCAGCGGCAGCCGGCGGCCGACCCGCTGGAGCAGCTCGGGCAGGGACACGCTGTGGAACATCCCCTCGTCGAGGTCGACCACGTCGACGTCCTGCTGGGAGTAGCGGTAGACCTCGTCGGGCTGGTGCACCGCCTTGAGCGTCGGCTGCTCGAGGGCGACCAGCACCGGGTAGTCGGCGCCGGTGCGGTCGACCGCCCGGGTGCCCAGGCCGAGCACCAGCCGCGCCATGCCGTCGGAGCGTCGAATCCGCGGTGACCAGCGCATCTCGCAGCGGGAGAAGGCGACCCCCGCGAAGACCGGGAACTTGAGGCCGCCGAGCTCGGCGCCGACCACCTCCTGGATGAGGATGCCCATCTGCTCCTGGAAGTCGATGAGGTTGCGCTCGCGACGGTACTCGATCGGATCGGGGTGGAAGATCGAGGCGTAGACCTCGGAGATGGCGTCCTCGAGCTCGGCGAGCCGCCGCTCGATCGGGCCGCGGTTACGGATGAACAGGCTCTTGTACTTGCCCGAGAAGGCGTGGCCGATGCGGTCCTCGAGCAGGCTCGAGGAGCGGACGACCAGCGGCACCTCGCCGACCTTGCCGAGCATCTCCTCGAGCCCGCGGTGGATGGTCGGCGGGAAGGCGCCGGACTTGAACAGCCGCTCGACCAGGGGGAACTCCTCGCGCACCTCCTCGACCGGCCGGTACTTGACGTTGATCAGCTCCTCCAACCCGTTGTACTCGATGAACTCGAGGATGCCGTTGGACGGGATGAAGTAGGAGGTCGGCACCTTATGGGCGCCCTCGTAGCGGCCGTTCACGGCGGCCTGGAAGAGGATCGACTGGGCGAGGATCAGCCCCGAGGCCTTGCCGCCGAGACGGCCCTGGTTGCCGTCGGTCGGGATGATGTGGTCGAGGATGTCGCCGAACTCGCGCACTCGGATGAAGCGCTTGGCCACAGAGATGAAATCGAGCTGGTCGGTCAGCAGCCGCCGCACCAGGGCGGCGCGGGTGCCGATCACGTCCTCCCGGGGCGCCACCGCCTCGCCCGGGGCGAAGTCCAGGAACTCGCGCACCTTCGCGTGCAGGGTGGCGAGCGGCGTGTCGGCGTCCTCGGCGAGCCGCGAGACCTCGAAGGCGAGCTGCCGCTTCTCGGTGAGCAGCACGGTGGCCGAGATCTCCTCCGGCTCGAGAAAACGCTCGGCGTAGCGCAGCGCGAGCTCGTACAGGGCGCGGTGGGAGTTCGAGGGCAGCTGCGGCTTGGGTCGGTTGTGGTCGACGTGGTGGCGCGAGCCGACCAGACGAAGGGCAACCGCCAGCTCGTGGTCGAGGTCGTCGAAATCGACCAGGCCCTGGCGCTGCATGTCGACCAGCAGCTTGCGGCAGACCCGTTCGGCGAGCTCGGGCCGGCGCTGCTGCAGGTCCTCGAACTGCTGTCGCCACGGGGCTTGACCCACCGGCACCTCCGACATCGAGGCCGCCCCTCGGTGCACGGCATTGTACCCGCAAACGGACTTACGGCGGTTCTCAGCCCTCGCCGGGGGTGGCGCGCAACGCCGCGAGGTCGGACAGGATCCCCTCGGCGTCGTCGAGGGTGACGCTGACCACGCTCGGCCGGCGGTCGACCACCACCATCGCGTTGCCGCCCTCGACCAGAGGTCGGTGGAAGACGAAGCTCACCCGCTCGCCGGCGCCGGGCGCGGCGTCGAGGGGGCGACCGAGCTCCAGCTCGACCCGGCCGAGCTCCGGGGTCAACGGGGCGATGAGGTCGAAGTCGACGACCTTGAGGGCGGCGAGCCGTGACAGTCGGGCCTGGATCTCGGCGGCGTTGACGGCGGCGCCGCCGGCCTCGGCCCAGGCGCCCGAGCCGCGGTCCATGCTGACGGTCTCGTCCGCCCAGGCCAGCACGAGGCCGTCGACGTCCCAGGTGTCGAAGGGAAGGACCGTCGGCGACCGCCACAGCACCGGCGCCTTGCCGAGCCGGATCGCGGCCGGCTCGTTGACCCAGAAGACGGCGCTCGCGCCGCGCCGGCAGGCGACCTGCCCGATGCCGTCACGCTCGCGCCTGGCGCCGAGCTCGAGCCGGATCGGCTCGCGACCGTCAGAGCGCACCACCGTCACCTGGAAGCGCGGGGCGTCGAGGCCCAGCTCGGCGAGGTCGAGCTCACCGTCGACGAACTCCTCGACCCGCATCGCGTTGAGGTCGGAGACCAGGTTGCTCAGGTGGTCGCGGTCGGCGAGGTCCTCGACCGGCTCGAGCAGCCGCCAGAGGTCGCCGACCCGGACGACCCGCACCTTGCCGGCGGGCGCCAGCACCTCGAGGGAGGCGACCTCCTCGGCGGCGAGCTCGAGGACGTCCCGCGATCGCCAGTCGTCCGCCGGCCGGTCGAGGTCGGCGACGAACCAGCCGCGGCAGTAGGCGATCTCGGACGCCCCCGCGAGCTGCACCGCGCGCTCGGTGCCGAGGGCTGCCTCGTCGCCCACCCTGAGCTCGGCGAGCACCCCGCCGGCCTCCTCCATGCGTACGGTGTAGCGCGGCGAGTCGAGCCCGAGGTCCGAGCCCGCCACATCGGCGGCCGCCACCCGACGCTCCGCCTTGAGGTTGGCGAGGCTGGACAGCAGGGTGTTGACCCGGCTCGAGTCGGCGGCGAAGACCAGAGGCTCGGTCAGCCGCCAGGCGTCCCCCAGCCGCTCGAGCCGGATGATGCCGGACGGGGTCTCCAGGCGGATCACGGTCACCCGGTCGCTGTCGAGGTTCGGGATGACGGCGAGCGCCTGCTCGGCGGCCTCGTCGCTGGTCGGCCGGTGTCGCTCGACGAAGACGATGTAGGCGGCGACAGCGAGCACGACGCCGGCGAGAATCAGCAGGTTGCGGCTCTTCATGGCCCCGGCCTCCCCTTCGGACTAGTGCCGCCGGCGGCGCCAGACGACGATGCCGGCGACGATCGCGGCGCCCGGCATGAGCACCAGGGTGATCAGCAGGATCGTCGACAGCTGCTGCTGGGTCAGGAAGAGGCTGACCTGCTCGACGGCGCGCGGCGGGATGCCGATCGTCTCGTCGCGGTCGGTCAGCCAGCTGAAGGCGTTGCTCGCCAGTGCGGCGTTGCCGGCGTTGGAGATCTCGAGGTCCGACATGAAGTCGGAGTCGCCGAACACCACCAGCCGCCAGATCGGGGCCTCGCCATCGGTCTCGACGTCGCCGCCGGGCTCCAGCGGCGTCGCCTCGCCCTCGACGGCCACCGCGACCGACACCGGGCCGGGGGTGTCGCTGTCATCCTTGACCACCGGGCGCCCGGCGAGCAGGGCGGCGAGGTCGGTCTCGCCCCAGCCTTCGGCGGTGGTCTCGATCAGGGCGGTCGCCGCCGCTCCCTCGGCGGTGACCGAGCGGGCGACGGTGAAGAGCACCGCGACCCCCTCCAGCCCGCGGGTCACCGGGTGGCTGACCAGGTCCGTGAGGTAGACCGCCGACAGGTCGTAGAAGGGCAGCTTGCGGGACGGGTCGACCACCAGGTCGTCGCCGATGACGGCGCCACGCTCGGCGAGGAGCTCCTCGATCCGGGTGGAGCGCATGACGCCGCTGGCGTCGATCAGCGGGTCCAGGGCGACCAGCAGCCGACCGCCGCGGTCGAGGAATGCGCCCAGGGCGGACACCTCGAGCTCGGTGAAAGGCTGGGTCGGGCCGACGACGGCGAGGACGTCGGCGTCCTCGGGGACCCGCCCGGCGAGCAGGCTGGTGTCGGCGACCTCGAGGTTGTCGCGCTTGAGCACCTCGCCGAGGACCGCCAGGGAACGGTCGGACAGGGCGCCGGTCGGCGCTGCCGAGGTGACGCTCGCCTCGCCGTGGCCGGTGACGAAGTAGATCTTCGGCACCCCCGGTGCGACCAGGGAGAGGATCGCCGAGGTCAGCTCGGCCTCGCCCTTGAAGGCCCTTATCGTCGGCTGCTGGCCGAACTGCATGCCGGCGAAGTCGTACTCGACCATCTGGTCGGAGGTCACGTACTTGCTGCGCTCGCCGTAGGACAGCACGACGGTGTTGGCCGCCGAGATGCCGAACTCCTCGGCGAGCTGCCGGGTCTTCAGGGGCTCGCGGTCGGGGTCGATGTACTCGACCTTGACCCTGTCCGAGGCCGCCGCGTAGCGCGACAGCAGCTCGGAAACCTGCGGGTAGAGGTTGCTCGCCGGGGTCATGAAGACAACGACCCGAATCTCCTGCTCGAGGCCGCCGAGGATGCCCCGGGTCTTCGGCGACAGGGAGTAGACCTGGCTGCGCGTCCAGTCGGCACGGTGATAGGTGCGGGCGCCGAGCCAGTTGACCATCACCACCAGCACCGCCGCCAGGACGATCCCGGCGACTCCGGCGGCGCCGTAACGTAGAGCCTGCCTGCGCATCGCCTCACCTCCCCTTCTTCAGTGCGAGCGACTTGGTGGCGAAGAACAGGAAGAGCAGCCCGACCGAGAGCTGGTAGACCAGGTGGCGGCTGTCGACGATGCCCTTGGAGAAGTCGTCCATGTGCGTCCACAGGTTCATCGTGGTCAAGGCGTCCCGGAGGACCGAGCCGGAGGTGACGAGGTGCTCGAGCAGGCCGACCGAGAACAGCAGGATCATGGCGGCGAAGGCGACAATCGCGGCGATCAGCTGGTTGTCGGTGAGGGTCGAGGCGAAGGTGCCGACGCCGAGGAACAGAAATCCGAGGGTGGCGACCCCGAGGTAGCCGGCGGCGACCGGCCCGAGGTCGATGGTCGAGTGCTGCTTGAGGATGACCACGTAGACCACGGTGGGCAGCCACAGCGCCAGGTAGAAGACCATGGCGGCGATGAACTTGCCGGAGATCACCATGGCCTCGGTGACGGGCGAGGTGAGCAGCACCTCGAGGGTCCCTGAGCGGCGCTCTTCGGCGACCAGCCGCATGGTGATCACCGGCACCACGAAGAGCAGGAACAGCCAGAAGAAGATCGAGCCGCCGAAGAACAGCTCGAGCGGGGTCATGGCATGGGTCATCGGGTTGTTGAGGATCGACACGATGACATAGAAGATGTAGCCCTGCATCAGGAGGAAGGCGGTCATCACGATGTAGGCGAGCGGCGACGAGAAGTAGGCGATGAGCTCGCGCCGGACGATCGCACCTAGCTTCTGCATGTCACACCTCCACCGCGGCCGGCTGGTCGACGGT
>CAZKKP010000071.1:8267-10305 GCA_964553295.1 uncultured Thermoanaerobaculia bacterium
GAACACGTCCTCGAGCGTCGTGGCGCGCGGAGTCATCTCGGTGAGGACCCAGCCCCTGGCGACGGCGAGGCGGAAGATCTCCTCCCGCGGGTCGCTGGTCGCCTCGTGCTCGACTGCGTAGCGGCCGCCGTCGCGTCTCTCCACCCGCTGCACCCCGGCGATGGCCTCCAGAGCCTGGATCGCCTCGCCGTCGACGCCTTTGAGCTCGACCTCGACCGTCGGTTTGCCGACCATTCGCCGGCGCAGCTCGGCCGGCGTGCCGTCGGCGACCACCCGGCCGCGGTCGATGATGAACACCCGCTCGCAGACCTGCTCGACCTCGGGCAGGATGTGGGTCGAGAGCACCACCGTGTGGTCGCGGCCGAGCTCGGTGATGAGCTCACGGACCTTGATGATCTGGTTGGGGTCGAGCCCGACCGTCGGCTCGTCGAGAATCAGCACCGGCGGCCGGTGGATCAGCGCGCCGGCGAGGCCGACACGCTGCCGGTAGCCCTTGGAGAGGGTGCCGATGACCTGCCGCCGGACGTCCCCGAGCATGCAGCGGTCGACGACGTCCTCGAGCCGCGCCGGCTGCTCGGCACGCGGCACCGCCTCGATGTCGGCGCGGAAGCGGAGGTACTCCTCGACCCGCAGCTCCGGGTAGAGGGGCACGTTCTCGGGCATGTAGCCGACCTTGCGGCGGAGCTCGACGGAGTCGACGTCGAGGTCGGTGCCGGCGACCACCACCCGGCCGGTGGTCGGCGGCAGGTAGGCGGTGATCATGCGCATGGCGGTGGTCTTGCCGGCGCCGTTGGGCCCGAGGAAGCCGAGCACCTGGCCCTCGGGCACGAAGAAGGAGAGGTCGTCGACCACCGGGACGTCGACGTATACCTTGCTGAGGTTCTCGACTTCGATCATCAGCTGTCGCCTCCATGGGGGGACGGGGGGCGGAGAGGCCGGCCGCCGCGGCTCCGTCGTGTCGGATCCGGGGGGCCAATGTAAGCAAACTCCCTGCCCGCGTCAACGGACCGCCGGGTGCTTGCCACCCGGCGCGACCGGTCATCGTGGCATCGCTCCGCGTCAGGACGACCCTCGGGGGACAGGGGACAGGGGACATGGGACAGGGGACGGGGGACAGGGGACAGGGGACAGTGCGGGTTGTTGGTTTCTGGTTGTTGGTCCGGAGTGCCGCAGCGTTCGCACCCGGATCGTGACGTGTCGGGGCCCGGTACCTCGTCCAACAACCGACAACCCGGAACCCTCAACCGGAAAGGGCGGGTGGGGGACCGACCCCTGTTCCCTGATCCCTGCTCCCCGGGCGGGCGGGGGATCAGGGGAGCTCGCGGCTGTGGGTGACGATCAGCATCAAGGTCGTGGCGCCGAGGGTGAACTCGCTCTGGTTTTCGATCTCGACCCGCTCGATGCGCTCGCCCTCGACGAAGGTGCCGTTGGTCGCGCCGAGGTCGACGAGGGTGGCGACGTCGGTACGGATCTCGATCATGGCGTGGCGGCGCGACACCTCGGAGTCCTTGACCTGGATGTCCATCGCCGAGCCGCGGCCGAGGAAGACCCTCGGTTTGGTGATCTGGAAGACCGAGCCCGCCTGGGCGCCGGCGATGACCGCCAGCGAGAAGCGCATGTCCCGGGGCAGCGGCGCCAGCTCGGGCAGCTCGGGGGCGTCCGGCTCGAGGCGCACCTCGTCGGTGCTGGTGCCGTCCCCGGGTCCAGGGTCATCGCCTTTGATGCCGGTCTGGTCGGTCGGGTCAAAGGACGGGTTGCGCACCTCGAACACCGAGCGGCAACCCGTGCACTTGACCCGCTTGACCTCGGCGTCGCCGAACCGTGCCTCGTCGTACCTGTACTTCTTGCCGCACTGTGGGCAGGTGATGACCACCGCATCCTCCCCGACCCGTCATCGCACCGTGGCCTCACATCATAGCAGCGGACGCCGTCGAGACGGGTTACGGTTGTGTCAAAGCACCCGGCAGACGGCTGTGTTCAGCTGGTCGGGCTCGTCCAGCGGTCGATCCACTCGAGCACGACCTCGTGCCACTGGATC
>CAZKKP010000071.1:10315-12379 GCA_964553295.1 uncultured Thermoanaerobaculia bacterium
GCACCCAGTGGTTCTCGTCCGGGAAGTGCAGCAGGCGCGACGGCACCCCGCGACGCTGCAGGGCGTTGAAGGTGGCCAGCCCCTGGGTCTCGACGACCCGGAAGTCGAGGGCGCCGTGGATCACCAGCTGGGGCGTCGAGAAGTTGGCGACGAACTCGACCGGCGAGTGCTTGCGATAGCCCTCGGGGTTCTCCCAGGGCGTGCCGCCGTGCTCCCACTCGGGGAACCACAGCTCCTCGGTGTCGAAGTAGGCCATGAGCTCGTCGAGGTTGCCGTCGTGGCAGACGAGGGCCGCGAAGCGGTCGGTCTGGCCCTGGATCCAGTTGATCATGTAGCCGCCGTAGCTGGCGCCCAGGGCGGCCATCCGCTCGGGGTCGATGAAGGGGTGGCGCTCGAGCAGCACGTCGAGCCCGGTCATCAGGTCCTCGTAGGGCGCACCGCCCCAGTCGCCGCGGATGGCGTCGGTGAAGTCCTGGCCGTAGCCGACCGAGCCGTGGAAGTCGATCATCACGGTGGCGTAGCCGTGTGCGGCGTAGATCTGCGGATTCCAGCGGTAGTGCCAGTGGTCGTCGAAGCTGCCTTGGGGTCCGCCGTGGATCAGGAAGGCGAGGGGGTAGCGCCGGTCGGGGTCGAAGCCGACGGGCCGCACCAGGTAGCCGTACACCGTGTCGCCGTGGGCGCCGGTGAAGGAGAACTGCTCGGACTCGCCGAAGGCCAGCTCGGCCAGCCGCAGGTCGTTGAGATGGGTGAGCTGGCGCGGCGCCTCGGCCCCGGGGGCGAGGTGGTAGAGCTCGACCGGCGACGACAGCCGGTCCTGGGCGAACAGCAGGCCGCCGTCCGGCAGCGGCCTGGGACTGGAGTTGGTGCGCCGGTCGACCACCGTCGCGACCTCCCCCGAGGCGACGTCGACCCTGAAGATCGACGTCGCGCCGAGGTTGGCGGCGGAGACATACAGGGCGCTGCCGTCGGCGCCCCACTCCAGGTCGCCGGGGGAGCGGTCCCAGGCCTCGGTCAGCACATGCTGGGCGCGGCTCGCCCAGTCGAGGAGCACGACCCGGTTGCGGTCGGACTCGTAGCCGGGGCGGCGCATCGCCAGGTAGGCGAGGGTCCGGCCGTCGGGCGAGAAGCGGGGGCTGTGGTCCCAGGCCGGGTTGGTGGCGGTCAGGTTGCGCGGCGGCTGGGCGCCGTCGGTCGGCACCGCCCAGAGGTCGAAGTTGGTCGACCATGCCTGCTCGGAGCCCGCGACGACCTTGGCGGTGTAGACCAGCCAGCGGCCGTCCGGCGAGATCGCGTAGTCGCCGTCGCCGCCGAAGGGCTGGGTCGGGCAGTCGGCGTCGACGCCGGCCATCAGGTCGACCGGCTCGCCGGCCCGACCCTCCGCCAGGGGAACCCGAAAGACATGCTGGCGCCGGCCGTCCTCCCAGGTGTCCCAGTGGCGGACGAACAGCCGGTCGAAGACCCGGCCGGAGGTCTTGCGCGCCGCCTCGGCGGCGAGCCGGTCGGCGGTGCAGGCGAGGTCCGGGCAGTCGACGAAGACGTCGAGGCCGAGGTACAGGGCGTCGCCCGCGGGCCCGACCTTGAGGCTCGAGACATCCAGGGGCAGCCGGGTGACCTGCTCGGCCTCGCCGCCGGCCAGGGACAGCCGCCACACCTGGGCCGAGCCGGAGCGGCTCGAGAGGAAGTACAGGGTGCCGTCGCCCGACCAGCGGGGGCTCCAGTCGCCGGCCTCGGCGGTGGTCAGCCGGCGGGCGGCGCCGCTGGCGACTTCGGCCAGCCAGAGGTCGCTGCGGCCGCGGTTGGCCTCGAGGTCCATGGTCGTGACCACGAACGCGACCCGGGTTCCGTCGGGGGACGGCTGCGGGTCGGCGATTCGTTGCATGGCGACCAGATCGTGCACGGTGAAGGGCCGTGGCGCCGCGGCGAGCGGCGCCGCCATCAGGATGATCGCGACCACGAGCGACAGTCGACGCATGTTGCCTCCCCGCCCGGAGTACCGAGCGTGACACATGCTATCGCAGATGGGAGGGACCGTTGCGCCTCGGGGTTTCAGGTATCAGCTGTCAG
>CAZKKP010000072.1:0-12353 GCA_964553295.1 uncultured Thermoanaerobaculia bacterium
ACATGAAGCGCTATCACACCCTCCTCGCCGGCGCGAGCTGGATGGCCGAGTACGGCAACCCGGACGACCCCGAGGATTGGGCCTACATCCAGGCCTGGTCGCCGTACCACAATCTCCAGAAGGACGAGACCTACCCCGAGGTCTTCTTCTACACCTCGACCCGGGACGATCGGGTTCACCCGGGTCACGCCCGGAAGATGGTGGCCCGGATGCTCGACCTGGACCATCCCGTGCTCTACTTCGAGAACACCGAAGGTGGCCACGGCGCCGGCTCGACCACCGCTCAGCGCGCCCGGATGTGGGCCCTGACCTACGCCTACCTGTGGGATCGGCTGCGGTGACCGAGCGCGCCGACCCGGCACTCGCGGCGGCGGCCGCGGTGGGAATCCCCACCGCCCGCCGACATGTACTCCTGTGCTGCGACCAGTCCGTGCCGAAGTGCTGCGACCGAGGCGCCTCCCTCCAGTCGTGGGAGTACCTCAAGGGGCGCCTGAAGCAGCTCGGCCTGTCGGAGGCCGGCGGTGTGCTCCGGAGCAAGGTCAACTGCCTCAGGGTGTGCGTCGACGGCCCGATCGCGGTGGTCTACCCGGACGGCGTCTGGTACCGGGGCTGCAGCCCGTCGGTCCTCGAGCGAATCATCCAGGAGCACCTGCTCGGCGGCCGCCCGGTCGCCGAGCACGTCCTCCTCGTCCGCCGGCTGGACGGGGATCGACCGGAGCGCCCGCCGTCCGCACGGGCGGGGTGAGGGGTGAGGACTGAGGAGTCAGGGGACACGGCGGCGCAGTGCGGAGGGGCGCCGCCCAAGGCGAACGGCGAGAGGCGCCGCCGCGGTCCTCAGCCCTGAGCCCTCATCCGGGCTCGGACTCGGAAACACCGCGGACCGCAACTGGCAGGACGAAGGGCTTGACGCCGGGACAGAGATCTGGCTCGCCGCCTGCCGCCCGATCCCGGTCCCCCTGCGGGCGCCGGTCACCCTCCGTTGTGGCGGGACTCGACCCAGGCGCGGATGGTGCGGTACTGGCTGGCGCCGTCGAGGCCGGCCTCTTCGAGCACACGGTGGCCGGGACCGCTGCCCAGGTACCGCTCCTTTCGGAAGGGGTGGAGCGAGGCTGCCCTCCCCCGGGTGGAGGTCACCCAGCGGTAGAGGGTGGGGAGAGTGAAGCCGGTGATCCCGACGGCCGACCGGGCGGCGGTCTCGGGGAAGATCGCCTCCTGTTCGGAAGCCGGCAGCAGGTCGAAGAGCTCCGCCGAGGCGACGGAGAAGACCTCGACGTCGAGCCCGTCGCGGACGAGCAGCGGCAACGCGTCCTCGACGAAGGCGTAGGTCACCTCGGAGCCCTGTAGGACGACCGTCGCCTCCGGGGCGCCGTTTGCCGGAAGCAGACGGTAGACCCCCTGGCGGGCCGCCTCGGCGGTGGCGAGGCCGAGGGCCGCGCGGTCGGGGACCGTCTCGTTCGGCCGGGTCACGACCGGCGCGATCACCGCCGGACGCCGGGCGAGGGCCTCCGACAGCAGCGGCCAGACCTCCGCCGGATCCCACGGGGTCAAGGTGATCAGGGCGCCGCGGGGGAAGTTCTCCTGGACGAGCTGCAGCGCTTGCGGGTCGGCGTGGGTCGGCCCGTCCTCGCCGGTCTTCAGGCCGGCGTGGGCGAGCACCAGGAGGAACGGACGGTTGGGCCCCGGCGCCACCTCCTGGCGAGCCTGGTTGCCGATCGCGTGCAGCCGCGCGGCGATGTGCCCGAGAGGGGCCATGAACGCGCCGTAGGAGGAGCCGACGCCGAGGTGGTGACCCCAGCTCGCCAGGCCCGCCATCACGGCGGAGATGGCGTCCTCGCAGATGCCGCCGACGGCGATCAGCCGGGCGTCGGGGTTGCGCCGCAGGTTGAAGAAACCGGTGGCGAAGCCCGTGCCGCCGGCGGCGACGCTGGTCGAGCCGAGCAGGTCGGCGGCGGCAATGAACAGGGCGCCTCCGCTCGAGCGGTTGAGATGGTCGAGGGCCTTGCCGAGCTCGCCCCGCAGGGTGGTCGAGGTGCCGGCGGCGAGCTCGAGGGTCGCCGGACGGGGGCCGGAAGCCGCCTCGAAGACGGCCTCGACCCGCGGTGCGTCGGACCGCGGCGCCCGCGCCCGGCGGTCGAGCCGGTCCCGGGATGCGCGGAGTCGGCCGGCGAGGATCTCGACCATTCTCGGTCGGCTCTCGACCGCCCGGCGGATCGCCGTGATGGCCTCCCAGTAGCAGCGCTCGACCACCTCGAGGTCCTTGCCCGACCGGCACGGCGGGTCACCCGGGTCGCAGCGGGGGATCTCGATCGCCGCGAGCGCCTCCAGCGGGCACACCGCCTGGTAGAAGTCGGCGGAGCACAGAGCGTGGCCGGCGCCGTGGGAGGCGCGGCCCTCCATGCCGTAGCGCCAGCCCTTGGTGGTGCGGTAGACGACCATCGTCGGCTGGCCGGTGTCGAGCTCGACGGCCCGCCGCTGGGCCGCGGCGACCTGCTGCAGATCGTGGCCGTCGGCCACGGTGATGACGTTCCAGTCGTGCAGCGCACCGAGCTCGGCCGGGGTCCACTGGACGTAGTCGCCCGCCTCGTCGCCGTCGCGGCAGACCCGCTCGGAGTCGATCGATGCCTGGTTCCAGTCCACGTGCAGGATGGCGTTGGTCAGCGAGGCGGTACCGCCGGCGGCCAGGGCCTCGGCGGTCCGGCCGGGAGTCAGCCCGCCCTCGCCCTCGACGATGTGGATCTTGGGGGGGTCGGCGCGGTAGCAGTCGGCGGCGCCGAGAGCGAGACCCAGGGACGCCGGCACGCCGACCCCCGAGGCGCCGGTCGAGAGCTTGACGAAGGGCGTCGCCGGCGTCGGGTGGCCGTCGAGGGCCTTCGCCCGGTGAGCCCTGAAGAGAGGAGTGTCGGTCACCGGGCTGCGGCGGAAGCCGAGCAGGTCCTCGAGGCGGAGTTGACGCCGCTCTGCGGCGGGCAGCAGCTCGGGCGCGCCCACCCGGGCGATCTCGGTGCGCAGCGCCCACATGGCATAGAGCCCCAGAGCTTTGTGGCCGGCGGCGTAGGAGATGAGGTCGGCGTCGGAGCGCTCGGGGTCTGACAGGTCGTGCTCGAGGACGCCGAACACGAGGCCCGCGACGAAGCGGCCCGAGGAGATGGCGCCCCCCGGATGGCCCGACATCGGCACGTAGTTGTACATCAGGGCGCAGAGCGAGCGGTACAGCTCGTCGAAGGACTCGAACGCCGCGAGCGCTTCGGCGTCGAGCGGCGGCGTCGTCGCGTGGTCGATCCCGATCACCACCCCGCGTCGCGGTCCCAGAGTCAGCGCCATCTCCTTCCCCCCTCCGGTCTCAGTAGTGGTGCCGTCCGTCGGCGAAGAAGGACTCGAAGCCCCTCCGGTCGAACGCAGCCTCGGCCAGCCGCCGCACCGCCTCTTCGAGGTCCTCGAGCGCAGTCGCGATCGACAGCCTCAGGTAGTGCCGGCCCTCCGAGCCGAGGCGACCGAAGGACCGTCGGTCCATGGTCGCGACGTGGTGGCGATAGAGCAGGAAGAGCTGGAACAGGGTCGACGGGCTGGTGCGCTCCCGCTCGTCCGCAGGCAGCGACCGGAAGGCCTCTACCGCACCGACCCGCTCGCAGGCGCCTTCGACGTTGGGGAACACGTAGAAGGCGCCACGCGGGCACTGGCAGCGGATGCCGTCGACCTCGTTGAGGGCCCGGACCACGATGTCGCGCCGGCGCTCGAAGGCGGCCACCATCTCGGCGATCTTCGGCGGGCTGTCGGGCGAGGTGACGGCGAGCCGCGCACCCTCCTGGTTGTAGGCCGGCAGGCAGGAGAAGTAGTTGATGTTGAGGTTGCGGAACTCGAGCGCCTCGGCGGCGGTAGGGAAGGCGGCCCAGCCGATCCGACCGCCGGTCCAGGCGTAACTCTTGGAGACGCCGGAGACGATGATGGTGATCGTCTCCATGCCGGGGACCGCGGCGATCGAGTGGTGCTCCTCACCGTCGAACAGGATGTGCTCGTAGACCTCGTCGGCGTACACCCGGACGTCGTCCGGCGCTCGTTCGAGGATCACCTCGGCGAGGGCTGCCAGCTGCTCGCGGCTCGCCACGCCGCCGGTCGGGTTGGACGGCGAGTTGAGGAAGATCAGCTTGGTGCGGTCGGAGATCGCTGCATCGAGGGCCTCGGGCGTCAGCTCGAACCCCCCCTCCTCGACCAGGTGCACCGGCACCGGGACGGCGCCGACGTAGCGGGTGAAGCTCTCGTAGATCGGGTAGCCGGGCGACGGGTAGATCACCTCGTCGCCTTCCGAGGTGTAGGCATGCTGACACAGACCGATCGCAGGCTTGGCGCCGGGAAACACGACCACCCGGTCGGGGGTGATGCTGATCCCGCGGGTCTCGGACAGCTGCCGGGCGATCGCGACCCGCAGCCCGAGCAGGCCCTGCGGATCGCAGTAATGAGTGTTGTCGAGGTCGAGCTGGCGTTTGACCTCGTCCCGGATGTGAGCCGGCAGGGCGGCGTCGGGCTCGCCGAGGTTGCAGCGGATGACCCGGTGGCCGCGGGCCTCCACCTCGCGGATGCACAGACCGATCTTGAACGCGTTCTCGGTGTCGATGAGCCGGATTCGTTCCGCGAACAGCGCCATGGGGCTCCCCTTTCGAAAAAGGTCCACAGGCTCGGTCTCCCGAGTCGAAAGGCGCTTGATTCCGGTGTCCCTGGCTCGAGTGTACCAGCTCCGGGCGCCGGCTGAGGATCAGGGTCGCGGACGAGACGTGGATGGCAGTGGCGGGAGCTCGTGCGCCGGCGGCAGGGGCAGGAGCGACAGGGGCAGCACGCGAGGCAGGGGCAGGAGCATCACCCTCGCGGCTGGCTCGACCGCCGGGGATCGAGCTTGGGTCAGCGGACGCCGGTGCCGGGAGGTACGTCGCCGTCGGGGGAGAGGATCGCGGGCTCGCCGTCGACCGAGGCGGCCAGCAGCATGCCCCGGGACTCGACGCCCATGAGCATCGCCGGCTTGAGGTTGGCGACCACCACGATGCGCCGGCCGACGAGGGCTGCGGGCTCGTAACACCCGCCGATGCCGGCGACGATCTGGCGCGGCGCGGCCTCGGCGAGGTCGACCTGGAGGCGGATCAGCTTCTTCGACCTGGGCACCCGCTCGGCCTCGAGCACCAGGCCGACCTTGAGCTCGACACGGGCGAGCTCGTCGACGGAGATGACGTCGGCGCCCTCCGCAGCGGTGAGCGCGGTGGCGGCGGCGTCTGGGGCGGCGGCGGGGTTCTCGTCACGCATGGCGAGCTCCTGCATGGTCTTGGCGACGTCGACGCGGGGAAAGAGGGTGGCGGCCTCGCCGAGCGCGCCGCCGGCGGGCAACAGGCCCCAGCGGGTCGCCCCGTCGAGGTCGACCGGCAGGTCGGCGGCGCCGAGCTGGGCGCGCAGGTTGGCGGCGACCGTGGGCATCACCGGCTCGATCAGCAACGACGCGACCCGGAGCCCCTCGAGACAGGCGCCCAGCGTCGCCTCGAGCTCGGCTCGATCCTCCTCGCGGCGAGCGAGGACCCAGGGCTGCTTCTCCTGGATGAAGGCGTCGATCTCGCCGAGCAACCGCTGCACCGCCTCCAGCGCCCGGTGCGGCTCCATGGCGTCCATCCTCTGGCGGTACTCGGCCACCGTGCCGGCGGCCGCCGCGGACAGCCGTCCGTCGCCGGGCGCCGCCGGAATGCGACCCTCGAGGTTGCGCCGGACCAGCGCCAGGGTGCGCGAGGCGGTGTTGCCGAGGCTGTTGGCGAGGTCCGAGTTGAAGCGCTCGAGGAAGGCCTGGTCGGAGAACGAGCTGTCCTGGCCGAAGGCCATCTCGCGCACCAGGAACCAGCGCAGGGCGTCGGCGCCGAAGCGCTCGATCAGGTAGTCGGGCCTGACCACGTTGCCGAGGGACTTGGACATCTTCTTGTCGTCGGCCAGCCACCAGCCGTGACCGAAGACCTGGCGCGGCAGCGGCAGGTCGGCGGACATCAGGAAGGCCGGCCAGTAGACGCAGTGGAAGCGCAGGATGTCCTTGCCCACCAGGTGCACCGAGGCGGGCCAGAACTGGTCGTAGCGTGAGGTTTCGCCCGAGCCGAAGCCGAGCGCCGAGACATAGTTGGTCAGCGCGTCGAGCCAGACGTAGACGATGTGGCCGGGATGGTCGGGGAAGGGGATTCCCCACTTCAGGCTGACCCGCGAGATCGAGAGGTCCCGCAGGCCGCTCTCGACGAAGCTCAGGACTTCGTTGTAGCGGCTTTCGGGGCGAATGCACGAGGGATGGGCCCGATACCAGTCGAGCAGCGGCTGCTGGTAGGCCGACAGCCGGAAGAACAGGTTTTCCTCCTCGTGCCACTCGGCCGGCCTCTCGTGGGTTGGGCAGAGCTTCGCCTCACCGATCTCCTTCTCCGTGTAGAAGGCCTCACAGGACGGGCAGTACCAGCCCTGGTGGCGGGCGGTGTAGATGTCTCCCGCGGCCTGGATGCGGCGGATGATCGCCGCGACGCCGGCGGCGTGCCGCGCGTCGGTGGTGCGGATGAAGTCGTCGTGGGTGATGGCCAGGGTCTGCCAGAGCTCGTGGTAGCGGCCCACCACCCGGTCGGCGAGCTCCTTCGGGGCGATGCCCTGAGCGGTCGCCGCCCGCTCGACGTTCTGGCCGTGCTCGTCGGTGCCGGTGAGAAAGAACACCTTCCGCCCGCACATCCGCTGGTATCGTGCGAGCACGTCGGCCATGACCGTGGTGTAGATGTGCCCGATATGGGGCATGTCGTTGACGTAGTAGATCGGGGTCGTGATGTAGAAGGTGTCGGACACTGGGCCTCCCGAGGCGGCGGGAGTGTAGCACCACGCCCCTCCCGCCCTCGAGCCCATGCCCGAGCCCGAGCCCGGACCGCGCGCGGAATCCGGGATCGGGCAGCTCGCGGCTGTCGGTTGTAAGCTGTCGGTTGTCGGTTGCGGGCCGTCAAGTCTCAGCCCCGAGCCCTGCTTCGGGCTCGGGCTCGAACGGAGAATGCGCTACCATCACCGGCGCCGATGGCATCGACGAACCCCCCGCTCCCGCGCTGGAAATGGTGGCTCTACCAGCCCTACAAGGTCTTCGTCTTCGGCCCGCTGATGGTGCTGTCGACGCTCGTCAGCGCGCTCGGCGTGGTGGCGCTGCTGCCCTTCTTCGGGGCACGCACGGTCAGCCGCCTGTGCGGCGGAGGATGGGCCCGTTTCAACGCCTTTCTGACGCCGATGCGGGTCTCGGTCGAGGGGCGCGAGCACGTCGACCGGCGGCAGTCCTACGTCATCGTGTCCAACCACCAGAGCCACTACGACGTCTTCGTGCTGTACGGCTGGCTGGGCGTCGACTTCAAGTGGGTGATGAAGCAGGAGCTGCGGTCGGTGCCGGCGCTCGGCTACGCCTGCGACCGGCTCGGTCACATCTACATCGACCGGTTCGATCGCCAGGCGGCGTTGGCCTCCATCGCGCGCGCCAAGGAGCGGATCGTCAACGGCACCTCGGTGCTGTTCTTCCCCGAGGGCACCCGCAGCCGTGCCGAGGGAATGCGACCCTTCAAGAAGGGGGCCTTTCACATGGCTCTCGACCTCGGGCTGCCGATCCTGCCGGTCACCATCGTCGGCACCCGCGACGTGCTGCCGCCGCACACTCAGGACCTCCGGCCCGGTCGCGCCCGGCTCGTGATCCACGAGCCGATCCCGGTCGCCGGGCTGGTTCCGGAGCAGGTGCCGGAGCTCGTGGCTCGGGTTCGGCAGGCGATCGCCGGCCCGCTGGGCGGCGACCCGCAACAGGCCGTCGCCTCGTGATCCTGCTCGACCCGAGGGGTGGCCGCGGCTGCGATCCCGAGGGGCGCCGCCGATGAGGGCCGTCGTCCTGGTCGGGCTGCTGCTGCTCGTCGTCGTCACCGAGGCCGCCGGACCGGCGCCCGAGCTCCGCATTCAGGCGCCACCCGAGCTCGCCGGCGACGCGGCTCGCGTCCGCGCCCTTGCCGGCGGCGACTTCGGCGCCATTCTGCGACTGACCGGCAGCGTCGGCTTCACCCGGCCGATCGAGGTACTGCTGGTCCCCGAGACCGCCGAGCTGGCCCGCCGTACGCCGCGCTGGGTCGCCGGCTTCGCCGACGGCCGGCGGGCGGTGGTGGTGCTCTTCCCGGCTCGGGTGCCGAGCTATCCCGATCGCACCCTGGAGGCCCTGCTGCACCACGAGGTCGCCCACGTCATGGTGGCCGAGGCGGCGGCCGGCCGGCCGGTGCCCCGGTGGTTCAACGAGGGCGTGGCGACGGTGGCCGCGCGGGAGTGGGGGATGGAGGACGGCGCCCGTTACGCCCTCGCCGTCGTCGGCCGGCAGGAGCGGTCGACCGACGACCTCGACCGTGCCTTCGTCGAGGGAGGACGGCGGGCGTCCCGCGCCTACGCCCTGTCGTCCGCCTTCGTGCGCTTCCTGCTCGATCGACACGGGCCCGGGGCCACCGGGGCGATCCTGGCCGAGGTCGGCGCCGGCCATCCCTTCCGCGAGGCCTACCGCCGGGCCACCGGCAGCGGCCTCGCCGCAGACGAGCGGCTGTTCTTCGTCCGGCGGGCGATGTGGTACACGTGGCTGCCGTTCTTGACCTCGTCGGCGGCGCTGTGGATGGCGATCACCGCCCTCGCCCTGCTCGCCTTCAAGCGCCGGCGGGAGCGGAACCGCGCCCTCCACGAGCTGTGGGAGGCCGCCGAGGCCCCTGCCGTCGAGCTCGACGAACCGGTGAACTGAGCACGTCGTTCCGCCTCTCACCATCGGGAGAGCTCAGGCGCCGACCCGCATCTGCGAGCGCAGCACGGCGGCGCGCACCGCCGACAGCATGCGCTTGCGCTCGAGGTCGGACAGATGGGTGGCGGGAGGCGCCTTCGGCCCGAGCTCGCCGAGTTCCTGGCGGGTTCGCTGGTGGACGCAGAGCAGCTGCTCGAGCAGGTCAGGGAACTCGCGCATCGCCGCGGCGTAGATCGCGGAGGTGCTCTCAGGGCGCTCGCAGCCGGTGCTCCGGGGGCCGACACGGCGGGCCCGGTCGTGCAGCTTCTCGCTGATGGCTCGCCGCAGGCTCTCGAGAAATCGGAGGCGGCGTGATCTGATGCTCGCCATCTGCGGCTCCCTTCTCGGCCGGCATCATGACGCGCCTGGCCTGATGGTTCTATGCTCGGCGCAAGGCGCCAGATCAATCTGTGTCCGGGGTCACAAGGGTGTCGCGAAACCGAGCATTTGCAGTCGCTTCTCGAATGACGTCCGGGTCGATCCGGGGTGCAGCGTCGGCGCTGGCGAGGAGCAGAGCGAGGACGGCGGCGAGGATCACGATCCACAGCAGGCGGCCGCCGAGCTGGGCCGACGGCGGGTCGAGGGGGCGGGGCAACCAGGTTCGCCGGGATACTCGAGAGCCCACGGGTGTCTCCAGTGGTCACGGCTCCGTCCATGACCGACCGGTGTACGGAGCCGGTCAGACCATCGTCATTGGTCGTCAGAAATGGTACTCTCGAGACAATGAAGGAGAATCCGGAAGGTCTTGGTTCCTCGGATGAGCAACAGACCACTGATGGTGGCAACGGCGTTGCCGCGATGTCCGCCGAGGCCTACGCCGCACTCGTTCTCGAGCTGCAGCGCAAGAACGAGTTCATCAGCACGATCCTCGAGAACCTGCCGCTGGCGTTGACGGTCAACGCCCTCGACGACGGTGAGATGCTCTACGCCAACCCGGTGTTCGAGCAGGTCTTCGGCTGGCCGAGGGAGCGGTTCGAGACCGTCGACGACGCGTTCACGACGATGTTCCCGGATCCCGAGGAGCGCGCGTCGACCCGCCGTCGGATCGTCTCCGAGGTGATGCGCGGAGGGTTCCGTCCGTGTAAGTGGGACAACGTCGTGGTCACGACCGCCGCCGGCGAGCGCCGCTTCATCACCGCGGTCGGCATCCCGCTGCGCGGGCAGAACCTGGTGATTGCCGCTGCCCAGGACGTGACGGAGGCGCGCCGCGCCCGCATCCACCTCGCCGAGCGCGAGAGGCTCGCGGCGGTAGGCGAGCTCGCAGCCGGGATCGCCCACGACTTCAACAACCTGCTGCAGGTCGTGGTGATGAACTCCGAGCTGGCTCTGGCGGCGAGCGAGGGTGCGCCGGGCGTCACCCGCCACCTCGCCACCGTGATCGCACAGTCGATGCGGGGCGCCGACCTGATCCGGCAGATTCTGGACTTCGCCCGGGAAACAGAGCTCGAGCTGCTCCCGGTCGAGCTGTCGTCGATCGTCCGGGAGTCGGCCGAGGCCCTCGTGCCGACCCTGCCGGCGGGGGTGGTCGTGGACTGCACCGGGGTGCTCGACGGTCTCATCGCGGTGGCCGACCCCACGCGCATCCAGCAGCTCGTCACGAACCTCCTGGTCAACGCCGCCGACGCGATGCCCGCCGGCGGCCGGGTCGCGGTCGAGCTGCGCCCCATCGACCTGGCGCCGGCCGACGATTTCCCGGTGGCCGGCATGGCGCCGGGGCGCTGGCTCCGTCTGAGCATCGCCGACGAGGGCGAGGGGATGTCGTCCGAGATCGTCTCGCGGGTGTTCGAGCCGTTCTTCACCACCAAGCCCCGGACCCACGGTACCGGTCTCGGACTGGCTCTGGTCTACGGGATCGTTGTCCAGCATCATGGCCACGTCGCGGTCTCGAGCACGCCTGGCCGAGGCTCGACCTTCTCGGTCTTTCTGCCGCCGGCCGAGAGCCCCCGGGCGGAGGTGGAAGTCGGCGACCTGCGGGCGGCGAGCCTGCCCCGGGGTTGCGGCCAGACCGTGCTGGTCGTCGAGGACGACGAGGCGATCCGCGAGGCCGCGCGGCAGGGGCTGGAGCAGCTCGGCTACGCCGTCGAGCTGGCCAAGGACAGCAGCGACGCCCTCGGTGTTCTCGCGGCCAGAGTCGGTGGTGTCGAGGTCGTGCTCTCGGACCTCGTGATGCCCGGCGTCGACGGCACCCAGTTGGCGCGCGAGATCCGACGCAGGTGGCCGGATGTGAGGGTCATCCTGATGACCGGCTACGCCTCGGACCACGACTCCGGAGAGCGGCTCGCGGCCGGGATCGCCGCCTGCCTGCACAAGCCCTTCACCATGAAAGACCTCGGCATGGCCGTGGCGCGGGTGCTCGAGCAGCCGGTCGAGCCGTGCTCGACGCCGCCGTGAGCCGAGCGGCGGACCGGTCCGGCGACCGGTCGCGCCGCTCGCCGGTGCTCGACCGGTGCTCGACCGGTGCGGGCGGCGTGCTAGCCTGCCGTCATGCCAACTCGACCGCGGCGAACCCGCGGGCCGTATCGGTCCGGCGGCGGCGCCCGGCTCGAGGGGTCGGAGGTCGTGATGAGGAGATTCCTCGGGCTCGCACTGACGACCGTCGCAGCGCTGGGGTGCGGTGGCGAGGGACGACCCGACCCGGGCGTCGACCTGGTGGTCATGGGGGGTCGGATCCTCACGATGGCCGACGGACAGCCGCAGGTCGAGGCGCTGGCCTGCCGCGACGGCCTGCTCGTTGCCGCAGGCTCACGGGCGGAGATCGAGCCGCTCATCGGCCGCGACACCGAGGTGCTCGAGCTGCCCGACGGCGCCCTTGCGGTGCCGGGCATCATCGAGTCGCACGGGCACTTCCTCGGGCTCGGTCGGAGCCGCCTCGAGCTCGCACTGGCCGGTGCCGCCAGCTGGAGCGAGATCGTCGGCCTGGTCTCGGAGGCTGCCGCCCAGCGCCCGGCCGGAACCTGGGTCGTCGGTCGTGGCTGGCACCAGGAGAAGTGGCAGAGCCGACCCTCGCCGTTGGCCGAAGGCATGCCGGTGCACGACGAGCTGTCGGCGGCGGCGCCGGATCACCCGGTGATCCTGACGCACGCCAGTGGTCATGCGGTGATCGTCAACGCCGCCGCGCTCGAGCTGGCGGGTATCGACCGCTCGACGCCGGATCCGCCGGGCGGCGAGATCGTCCGCACCGCAGACGGACGTCCGAGCGGCGTGCTGCGCGAGACCGCCGAGGAGCTGGTGACCCGGTTCGGCGTGCGGGACCGGTCGCCGGAGAGGATCGAGCAGGAGGCCCTGCTGGCGGCCGAGGAGTGCCTGGCCAAGGGGGTGACCTCATTCCACGACGCCGGCACGCGGGTCGCGGATGTGCCGGTGCTCGCCGCGCTGGCCGAGTCCGGGCGGCTCGGCGTCCGCCTCTGGGTGATGCTCGAGGACGACACCGACACCCTCGCGGCGGCCCTGCCCGGGGCCGTCCGGCGGCGCGTGGGCGGAGGGTTCTTCACGGTCGGCGGCATCAAGCACTCGACCAAGACGATTATCGAGACCTTCGGCCAGGAGC
>CAZKKP010000073.1:0-12264 GCA_964553295.1 uncultured Thermoanaerobaculia bacterium
GGGTCGGGGGCGCCGGTCAGGAGCTTGGCGATGCCCAGGGCGGGCGCCACGTTGACGGGCGTGGTGTCGGAGTCCGAGTTGTTGCCGGGATCGGGGTCGGGGCCGTTCGCGCCGTCGTCGGCGATGGTCACGAGGTTGAGGATCTCGGTCACGCCCGACGGCAGGGGGTCGTCCACCCGCAGGGCGAGCTGGATGCTGCCGCCGCTGCCCGCGGCCAGGTTGCCGACGAGGAACGTGCAGACCGTTGCCGGCGGCGCGCCGTCGGCGCAGCTCCAACCCGGCGTGGAGGAGGCAACGGAGAAGGTGGTGTTGGCCGGCACCTCGTCGGCGAGGGTCACCCCGGTGGCCTCCTGGTTGCCGACGTTCTGGAAAGCCAGGGTGTAGACGACGGTGCCGCCGGGCTCGACGACGAGACCGCCGTCATCCTTGGTGACGGCAAGATCCGGCGCTGCGTTGACCGGTACGATCGTGGGGTCGTCGACGCCGGGCTGGGAGGGGTCGTCGCTGACCACCGGCGGCAGCTCGCCGGAGGTGATGACGGCCTGGTTGACCAGGACGGCGACGCCGGCGGGCAAGGGGCTGTTGACCAGAACCTGATAGGTGACGACGGCGGTCTGGAGCGGCGCCAGCGTCCCCAGCGACACGGCCACTGTGGTGTCGCCGGGGTTGTTGCCCACGGTCACCGAGCCCTGGGAGGTGGACACCGTTGTGTTGACCAGTGTGACGTTGGCGTCGGGGGCGTCCAGCAGGGTGATGTTGGTCGCGGCGCCCTGGCCGGAGTTGGTCACGGTCAGGGTGTAGAGCAGGGTGTCGCCGGGCGAGATGTCGCCTGAGGCGTCGGCGTCGACCAGCAGCGCCGCCGCCTTGACGGCCCCGAGCACGGGGATGGGGAGCTGGGCGGTGGCCTGCAGGGGAGGGTGCTCGCGCTCGTTCGGGTCGTCGCCGGGGAGGGAGCTGGCCTCGTCAAGCTCGCCCAGGTTGGCTACCGGGTTGTTCACCGGCGGGATGGAGGCCAGCGCCACGTCGAAGGTGACGGCCCGCGCCTGGCCCGGAAGAATGGCGTTGTCCGGCGGGGCGGCGCCGGGGTCGCTGCGGAAGATCACCGTGAGCTCTCCCGGACCGGGGCCCGCCTGGGTCAGGAGCTGGAAGCCGGCGGGCACCGAGACGGGGGTGAAGCTGGCCAGGCTCCAGTCGACCTCGCTGAGGACGTCCGAAACCACCAGGTCGTAGGCCGGGCCGGTGCCGGTGTTGGCCAGGGTGAGCCCCATGCGCACGAAGCCGTTGGGCTGCGAGCTCATGGACTTGGAGAGGGCAAGCACCGGCTCGACGACCTCGACGGCGTCGTCGTCTTCCAGCAGCCCGCCGCCGAAGTAGGTGAAGCGGCCGAGGTTGGTGAGCAGGGCGCCGTCGACGTTGCCCGGCAGGATGTCCACGACACGCCCGGTCACCAGCATGCGGATGCGGTCGTTCTCGTCGCTGACGCCGTCCGGGGTGTTGGTGATGGTGCCGAAGTCGAAGGTCACGGTGTCGTCGCGGCCGTCGCCGGAGGAGTCGGAGAGCACCGGCGCGCCCGGCAGGGTGGTGGCGATGTTGCCGCCCACAGAGCTCACCGCGGCGCCGACGGCCTCGATGACCCCGCTGAGAGGATCCGACGGCAGGAGGTCGGTCACCACGGCTTCGGGAGTGGTGCCCTCGGGCAGGATGATGGTGATCTCGTAGGTCACGGTCTCGCCGATGGCCAGGTCGAACAGGGCGGGGTTGTACTGGCCGCTGCCCGTGTCGCCGAGGCTGGTGAGAGTGCTGACCTTGACCAGCACCGGCGCCAGCACGGTGACGTCGGCAGTGTCACCGGCGGTCTGCCGCCGGGTGCTGCCCGCCTGGAACACCGGGGTGCTGTCGAACCGGGTCGCCACTGAGTTGGCATAGGTCTGGCCTGGGATGACGAGCACGTCCACCACCGTCTGGTACTCGATCCGGCACGACCCTTGAGCCAGCGCCAGGGTGTCGAGGGTGAAGGCGATGGTCGGAGATGCCGAGGAGTCGACGGCGAAGATGCCGGGACAGGTGGTGCTGACGGCGCCGTCGCCGATCCAGCTCAAGCCGGGCGACGGGAGGGTATCGGTGATGACGAGGGAGAACGCGTCGGCAGAGGAGCTGGGCAGGTGGGAAAGCTCAATGCGATTGGTGACCAGGGTGCCGGCCTGGACGAAGCCGTCAGCGGGGTCCAGCACGGTCTTGGTCACGGTGAGACGGGGCTCGACCAGGTCGACGGCGGCGGTGGCGCTGATCACCAGGGCGCCCGCGGTCAGGGTGCCGGTGTTGACCTGGTCGACCACCCCACCCTGGTTGACCGGGAGGTCGAGCACCACGGCCACCACCTCGAGCTCGATCTCCTTGTCCTCGGGCGGCGCACCCAGGGGCGGGTTCGAGATGTCGCCCAGGTTCCAGGTGACCCGGTCGTTGACGCCGTCGCCATCGGAGTCCGAGGCGACACCGGCCGTGCCGGCAACGGGCAGGCCGGGACCCGACAGGTTGGCGCCGACCCGCACCACCCGGGAGCTGACTACCCCCAGCACGGCGGTGACGGTGGGCAGCTGGTCGACGAAGACGGCGCCGGGGGTAAGGCCCTCGGGAACGGCGACCACCATGCGATAGGTGACCTGCTCGCCGATCGTCAGGTCAGGCTCGGGGCCGTACTGGCCGCTGCCGGTGGAGGGCTCGCTGGTGGCGGACACCACCTTGGAGACGCCGGGCTGCGAGATGGCGATGGTGTGGGTGTCGGAGGCGGAGTAGCTGCGCGCCTCTGGGTTGGTGTCATCCACCAGCGAGATCCACTCCAGCGTGCCGGAGTTGACCACGTTGCTGCCGGTGATCACACCGGGCGCCAGGGTGGCCTGGTAGGTGATGGTGGTGGACTCCCCCAGCGGGATGTCATCCCAGCTTACGGTGATGGCGCCGCCCGTGTCGTCCTCGGAGGTGGTCGCGTAGCCCGAGGTGCTCAGGGACCCCGCCACGTAGACGAGATCCGCCGGAAGCACGTCCTCGAACTCGACGTGCTGGGCGTCGGCGGTGGAGCCGGGCAGGTGCTCGACCACCACCGTGAAGGTAACCAGGTCGCCGGCCTCGCCGGTGCTGATGTCGCCCGACTTGTCGACGCCGAGGCGCGGTTCGACCACGTCAACGGCGGCCGACGCGGAGGCGCTCAATCCCGGGCCGAACTGCACCAGGGCCGTGTTGGTCAGCACGTCGCCGTTGGTGTTGGCCGGCAGGTCGAGCACCTGAGCCACAACCTCGACGATGATCTGGTTACTGCCCGCCACCGAAGGGTCGTTGACCACCTCGCCGAAGTCGAACACCACGGTGTCGTCGACGCCGTCGCCGAGCTGCTGGTCGCTGATGACCGGGATGCCCGGCAGCGCGGTGGTCAGCTTGGCGCCGACCTCGATGACGCTCGCGCTGAGGACGGCCATGACGCCGTTGGTGAAGGGCACGGTGTCGGTGATCACCACCTGGGGCGTGGTGCCCTCGGGCACGGTGGCCACGACTCGGTAGGTGACGACCTCACCGACGGCCAGGTCCGGCCGGGCCGGGTCGTGCTGACCCGCGCCGGTGGCCGGGTCGGAGGTCGCGAACACCGACTTGCCGAGCTGCACGGACTGGATGCTGACCGTGGCCGGGGCGCTGGCCGAGAGCAGACGCTCGCCGGTCTGGGTCCCGGGCGACCCTGGGGTCGTCGAGCCCGTGGGATTGGGGTTGGTCCCGTTGGCGCCGGGCAGGGTGCTGTAGGCCAGCGCGACGGTGTTGGTGACCGTCGTGCCCGGCGCCACGATGAGGTCGAGGACGGCCTGGAAGGTCACTGTGGCGCTCGATCCAGGGGGCATCTGCTGCACGCTGACGGCCAGGGTGTTTCCGGCGCTGGCGTTGACCGCACCGCCGGCGCCGCCGGCGAGCACGACCCCGACGCTGCCGAGGTCCAGGTTGAGCTCCGCCGGCAGGATGTCGGTGATGGTCACGTCGAAGGCCGTTGTCCGATCGGCGCCGGAGGCCGCGGTGACCACGATCTGGTAGGAGATCACGTCGCCGGCATCGCCGCTGGTGGGCGCGGCGCTCTTGACCGGCGTCAGCAGCGGGACCGCGGTGCGCACCCTCTGGGCGTTGGAGTTGGGGCTCTGAAGGCCGTCGACGAAGACGCGGAAACGGTTGTCCCGGTTGGTGCCGCTTCCATTGCCTGCAATGTTCAAGACCAGGGCGTTGAGCTCGACGACCACCCACTCGTCGTCGTCGTCGCGGTCGCCGTTGGTGAGGTCGCCGAGGGCGAAGTTGACGTTGGTGCCGCTGCCGAACGAGGCCGGGGTGATCGCCGCGGGGGGAATGACGAAGGTGGGGGTGACGTTCGGGCTGCTCCCGGCGATGGTGAGGCCGGCGCCCGCGAGCGTGCTCGAGGTGATGCCGGCGCCGTTGGAGACGAAGGCGAGCAGGGCGGTCCCGTCATTGAGGAACTGCAGCCCCGTCGGGATCACGTCCTCGACCCGGAACGCAGGCGACACGCCCTCGGGCAGGCGCACCGCCAGCCGATAGCGCACGATCTCGCCGATGGCCATGCGCGGCGGGTTGGCGGCGTCGCTGGTGTGCGCCTCAGACGTGGCGACCAGCGACTTGGTCAACGCCACGTCGCGGATGGTCACCGAGGCGGTGTCGGAGATCTCCGGGAAACGCGGGCCGCCCGGCTGGGAGGCGTAGTCGGCCCGGGCGTCGTTGGCGAAGGTCTGCCCCGGGACGACGTCGTCCGCGACCACGCAGACGAGGTCGACCAGGGCGGTGTCGGCCCCGTAGGGCGCGCCGCCGCCGGGCGGGCTCTCGTCGTTGGCGGCCAGCGGGCCGGCAATGGTCAGGCCCGCGCCGAAGGGGTCGCCGCCCCAGACCAGGGAAACCCCCATGCCGTCGGTGACGGCGCTGACCGTGCAAGCTACGAGCTGCGCGGGCGGGGTGTCCCGCACCACCAGGTCGTGCGCGGGCGCGCCGCCGATGTTCTCCAGGGTCAGGCGGAAGGTGACGCTATCACCCGCGTCCACCCCGGTGAGGTCGCCCGACACCGGCAGGGCGCTCGCAGGAGGGTCGATGACGCCGTTGACCGAATCCGTGCTGAGAACGCCCTTGGTGAGGACCAGCAGCGGCGCCCGCACCCGCAGAGGGACCGGCGCCAGCGCCGTGGCGGTGTCGCCCGGCGTGTTGCCGGAGAAGGCCAGCAGCAGGTTGGTGAGGAAGAGGTCGTCGGCGAAGGGGCGGTCGACGATCGTGACGTCCAGCTCGAGCTGCAGGGTCTGCGGGGCGGCTGTGTCCACCTCCGGCCACTCGATGAAGATGGCGTTCTGTGCCGCGCTGACCGATATGGCGGAGGGCGTCAGCAAGGGCAGGGTGTGGGCCGCGCCCAACCTGATGTCGTTGCCGAAGACGAGGTCGACCAGGGTGACGTCGAACACCGGCAGCGGCAGGTAGTCCTCGAACCGGATGTTCCGGGCGTCGCCGGAGGGGATGCTCATGGTCAGCAGATAGGTCACCACGTCGCCCGGCTCGTAGTTCGGCTGGGGGTTGAGGATGGTCTTGGTCAAGGCCACCGGCGCCACGGCGACGCCGGCGGAGCCGCCCTCCAGGCAGCCGCTCGCCCCGGAAGCGAGGCCGTACTCGGCCGAGACCGTGTTGGGCAGCGGGTCGTTGGCGCGGAGGGGCTCCCCTGCAGGGTCGACCACGTAGTTGGTGAGCACGTCGGCCTGGTAGCTGAGGGCGAAGGCCGTGCCGGCCGCCAGGGGACCGGTGAGGCCGACGACGTCGAACACCAGAACCTGGGTCCCGTCGCCCGGCTCCGAGACCGTCGGCACGATGGGCACGCCGGGAAAACCGGGCGCCGTCAGGGTCGCCGAACCCGCCACGTAGCGCAGGCCGTCGGCAAGGGTGTCGGTGATGACAAGGGCCGTGACGTCGTCGAAGTCCGTGACCTGGCCGGCCAGTCCGTAGCTGACCACGTCGCCGGGGATGACGGTGCCCGGACCGGCACTCTTCTGCAGCGCTACGTGCTTGGCCGTGACGGTCGCCTCGGCAGAGGCCGCCGGCAGCGGCTGCGCGGGGTCGCCGGGGGGAAGGTACGTGGCGGCGACGCCGGCGGAGTTGGCGATGCTGAAGGTGTCGCAGACGGTCTCGTCGAGCACGTCGACGATGTAGCCGGTGTAGGTGACCACGATGTCGCCGTCGGACACCGTGCCGACCGTGTTCCCGGTGCACTCCACCACCAGGTTCCCCCCAGGGACCACGGTGGAGGGCTCGACCACCACCGTGCAGGTGTCGCCGCCGACCACGGAGATCAGACCGGTGTACTGGAGCTGGTCCGGCAGGGTGTCGGTGATCGTGATGGGGTTGACGGTAGCGGTGTTGGCGATGTCGACAGTCAACATGAAGTTGAAGGGCCAGCTGGCGCCCGGCGGGCGCTCGGCTTCCGGCGCCGTGTGGCTCTTGCGGAAGACCAGCACTGTCGGGGTTACGGTCTGAGCGGGGGTGGCGCCGACGATGGGACCGTTGTCGCCGGTGGGTGTGTCGCCGAAGCGGTACACGGGGGTGATGTCCACGGGCAGAGGAACGCCTACCACGGCCGAGGGCTCGATGCTCAGGCAGGTGCTCACGGTCAGCGGCGGGCCGCCGGCGACCACCGAGCCGATGGGCAGCTCGATCACCAGGAACCGGCGGCCCGCCGGGCCGGTGACCGCGTCGCCGGTCAGGGGATCGGTCAGCGTGTTGCCGGGTTCCGGGGGAAAGACGCCGACGTCGACGACCGTCGCCGGCAGGCCGAAGACCTGGGCCGAGAGGAAATCGAGCCCATCGGGCAGCACCAGGCGCAGGTACGGGCCGTAGCCCGGGTCGCCGGTGTTGGACAGGGTGGTCTCGAAGCAGAAGGGCTCGCCGAGGAACGCCTCGCCCGGGACGCCGGCGGTGATCTGAGGAACCTGCGCCATGACCGGGACGCTGCAGACCACCAACAGTGCCGCGACCATTGCCAGGGCACGTCCGGGCTGCTGCCACTGCCGGTCGGTGCGACCTCCGGGGCTGCCGTTGCCGCCGTGCCTGTAGACATGACTGCGACGATGACGACTCTGTCTCGACATGTGGTGTCCCCTCCGCCCGGCCGAGGGCCGGCAGGCTGCCGGAATATAGCCCATCCCGGAGCCTGTCCGGGTGCCGTTCACATCCCTTTGACATTGCCCGATGCCGCCGTCGACCGGCACCGCTGTCGTCACCGTCGTCGGACCCGGCAGTGGCGCTCCTGGCCTTCGTTGCGACGGCGCGTCGTTACGACGTGGTTTGCCCGGCCTGTGGTAGAACGGTGCCATGGATCGGCGCCGCACCAGCCGGGAGGCGGGTCGGGGGCCTGGACCGGGTCGGAGTCGTCCGGCGGGGCCCCGGCGTTTCGCTCGTCGCCCCTCGCAGACTCTCACCCTGGGAGTCCGAAGGTCGACTCCGGTGTGTCGAGGGGCCAGAGGCGCGGGGTCTTCAGGGTCCGGGAAGGGGGCAGTCGATGAGAGTTGAGCACGGTTGGCCTGCGGTGGCGGGGCTCGCGCTCCTGCTGGTCGTCCTGGCCTGCGGCGACGCGCAGCGTCAGGCGGGCGACCCGACGATCGACGAGCTGGCGCTCAAGGGACTGCGCGCCGAGGCGATCTCGCTGTCGGAGGTCACCGGCGGCCGCGAGCCCTGGGAGTTTGCCCGAAGGGCCGGCGCACCCTACAGGCCGAGCTCGAACCCGGACCCCGCCATTCCGCCCCAGTGCTGGGTCGAGACCGGGTACGGCACCCAGAACGCGTGCCTGTACTGCCACACCGACTACCTCGCATCGATCGGCCACGGCAACGCCCTGAGGCTCGCCGAGGACCAGGTTCTCTACAGCTTCGCCGGACCCGAGCTCAACCACATCCTGTGGCGCAACGTGATCGCGCCCGAGGAGGTCGACGCGCGGCTGGCCGCCGAGGGCGTCGCGCTTCCGGACATCGGAGACGTCGACTACGTACGCCGGGACAACTGGTCACCGGCTTATGCGCGCGCCCGCCCCGAGGGCAACGCGGGCTGGATGAACACCGACCGTCCCGACGACGAGCTCGCGCTCTTCCCCGCCCTCGACCCGAACCACCTCTTCCCCTACGACCCCGCCGACCCGACCTCCGGTGGGGCCCACGGCTATGTCGACCCGGAGGGGTTCGTGCGCGACTCAGGCGGCCGCCCGACCGGCTGGCGGTCGGTCAACTTCCTTCCCTACGGGATCTTCACCCCGCTGACCGGCAGCGTGAGCGGAATCTACGTTCGCCTGCCGAGGCCCTTCATGACCTCGGGTGGCGAGATCAGCCTCGAGGCCTACAAGGCCAACCTGGAGCTGCTCGAGCGCAACGTGAAGAACCGTCTTGTGGAGGGCGAGAGCCACTACCTCGGCGACGCCTCCTCAGTGAGGGTGCGGCGCGGCTTCTACCCGGTCGGCGCCGAGCTCGCACACCCCCTGCACTACGTCGACCTCAGGGCCGACGGCGAGGTGGGACCGGGGGTCGACGGTGTGGTCGGAAACACCGCGCTGACCTACGAGTTCCCCGGCACGCGATCGAAGCGCCTGAAGGAAATGCGCTTCATGTACAAGTGGCAGGACGTCGCCCTCGAGGACCTCGCCGGGGCCGGGGACGAGGAAGACGGCGAGGAGACCATCGTCGGCCGCGAAGGGCAGGGTTGGATCGACAACGCCGCGGGCTGGATCCTCGCGGCCTTCATCGAGGACCGCCAGGGCAACCTCAGGACCCAGACCACCGAGGAGCTGGTGCAGTGTCTCGGCTGCCACGGCAACGTCGGCAACACCGTCGACTCCGTCTGGTCGCTCCAGCGCAAGCTCCCCGGCGAGCTCGGCTGGCGTGAGATGGACTACGGCGGCTACGACTCGCGGCGCCCGCACGAGACGCGGCTGGAGGACTATCGACGGGAGGGCGAGGCCAGGGGCGAGCTCGAGCTGTTCTACCACACCGTCGTCGGCGCCGACCTGTACGGCGTGATGCCGCGAGAGATCGCCGCCGAGCTGATGCGCCATGCCCGCGAGCACGACCTCGTGCGCCGGCTGGGCCTCGCCCACGCGGTGGCGGAGACGCTCGACGACGAGGCCCTGAAGACCATGGCCGCCGAAGGACGCAGGAGCCGCCTCCTCGAGCGGCAGGCGATCCTGCGCGACTACGCCGCCAGTCGCCAGTACCTCGCCGACGACCGCGGCGACGGCCGGCACCACGTCAAGGGGACGGTCTTCTACCCCGGTGACGAGACGATGAAGGCCAACATCCATCTCTACCGCAAGATCGTCCTCGACCAGAGCTACAACCTCGGCAAGGACGTCTTCGGGACCGAGAGCGGGCACATCCCCTTCACCTTCCGCTCCGACGGCACGGTGCGCGACGCCGGCGGCCGCCTCATCCCGGTGGGCGAGGTCATCACCGGCCGTCCGTATGGCGACGACGGCGTGGGTACGACGCCGACGGGGCTCGTGGCGGTCAACGCCGAGGGGCAGCCGGTCGACGAAGAGGGCAACCCGGTGGACATCGACGAGCACCCGGAGCGGGCCGTGGGGCACCTTGCGACCGGCGGGACGTTCTTCACCCTGTACAACCCGATCCTCGGCGAGGTCGCGGTGCGGAAGGGTGGCGAGTAGCTGCCCTCGAGAAGACAGGCTCGTCGCGGCGCCGGGCGGAGCTGGGCTGCGCGGGAGGAAGCTGCCGGGTCCTCGTGACCGGCCGGCCCTGCAAGGCCCTCCGCCTCGGGGGATCGGAGCGGTAGGTGGCGCGGGCGGTTCTCGAGGAGCTCTGTGGAGCGCCGGGTCTCGGTGTGCGCCGCGGTCGTCGTCCGCGGCGCCGCCGGCTCGCGCTGCCGGCGGCGTGCTGCTATAACGGGCCGGTGAGCCTGAGCCTCAAGTACCTCGTTCCGCTCAACCTCTTGATCCTGCTGGTGTGGAGCTGGCACTTCCTGAGCAGCCGGGGGGATTTCGAGCGCGCACTGCTGGGTGCGGAGCGGACCGCGATCGAGCAGGCAGCCTTCGGGCTGAAGCTCAGGGTCGAGGACGTCCTGGCCCGTGGCGCGGCCCTGGAGACCCTGGCGGAGGACGTCGCCGTTCTCGCCGGGCGGTGGCCGGGGCTGGATCTGATGGTCGTCGACGACAGCTTCACGGTGCTGGTGGCTTCGAGCCCGGACCGGGTCGGCACGCGGTGGTACGAGGAGCGGATCGAGTCGGTGCTGGCCGGCGCCGACTCCGCCTGGAACCTCGAGGACCACACCCACGACGGCCGCCAGGCGGTCGACGTGTCGCTGGGCGTCGTCGGGCCGGGTGGCGAGGTCCGGCACGTCGTCCACCTGGCGGCCTGGCTGGACCGGCTCCTCGTCGCGCTGCACCGCCAGCGCCAGCACGACCTTCGCGCGGCCCTGGCGGAGCTCGTGGCGGTGGCGATTGCGGTCAACCTGCTCACCTACTACCTGGTGCTGCGGCCGCTGTCGCGCATCCGCCGTCAGATCGCGGCGACCGGCTGGCTCGAGGCGCGCCCCCGTCTCGGCGGGCAGGACGAGATCCGCCATCTCGGGGCGGTGGTCGAGGCGCTGCTGGAGCAGATGAGGACGCGCTACGACAGGCTGAGCTCGACTCTCGGCGAGCGGGACAGCGCCCTCGAGCAGGTGTCGGCCGACCGCGACCACCTGGCCCGTCGCATCAAGCTCGTCAGCGGCGAGCTGGCGGCCGCCGAGGCCCGCCTCGTGCGAGCCGAGCGCATCGCGGCGGTCTCCCAGCTGTCGAGCGCGCTGGCCCACGAGCTGCGCAACCCCCTGCACATCATCCGGGCAACCGCCGAGACCGCCGCCACGGCGTGCCCCGAGGTGGCCGACCTGGCCGAGGACATCAAGGACGAGGTCGACCGCGTCAACCGGTTGATCACGGAGCTGCTCCAGTATGCCCGGCCCGAGGACCTGCGCCGGCACCAGGTGGACGTCCGCGAGCTGCTCGAGGAGGTGCGGCAGCGCATGTGCCGGGGGCTGTGCGGCCAGCAGCCTGATGCGTGCGCGCTGTGCACGGTGGCGGTCGAGCCGGCCGTCACCTCCGTCGAGTGCGACCCGGTCCTGCTGGGCCAGGCGCTCATGAACCTCTTCGCCAACGCCCGAGAGGTGAGCCCGGCCGGTGGGGTGATCGAGGTCTCGGCGAGCCGCGGCGAGGACGGTCAGCTGGAGCTGTCGGTGGCCGACCGGGGGCCGGGGATCGCCGACGAGGACCGCGACCGCCTGTTCGAGCCCTTCTTCACCCGCAAGCGGGACGGCACCGGGCTCGGTTTGCCGGTGGTCCAGAAGATCGCGGACCTGCATGAGGGGGCGGTGGAGCTCGAAGCCAGAGAGGGGGGTGGGGTCGTCGCCCGCCTCAGGCTGCCGGCGCCGCCGCGGGGAGCGGCGCCGTGAGCAAGATCTTCATCGTCGACGACGAGCCGCGGGGGGTGAAGCTGCTCCGGCTCAAGCTCGAGGCGGCCGGGCACAAGGTGGCCGGCGCCGGGAGCTTCGCCGACGGTCTCGAGCGGCTGCGCGGGGAGCTGTTCGACCTCTTGATCACCGACGTCCGCCTACCCGACGGCGACGGCATCGACCTGGTGGAGAGGGCCCGGGAGCTGCAGCCTGAGCTGCCGGTGGTGGTGGTCACCGCCTTCGCCGACGTCCGCGGCGCCGTTCGCGCGATGCAGCTCGGCGCCGTGGAGTACCTGCAGAAGCCCTTCGAGCTCGAGGCCTTGACTCTCCTGGTCGCGAAGACCCTGGACTCCGCCCGGCTGCGGCGCGAGCACTCCTACCTCCTCGAGCAGCTCCTGGAGGGGGAGACCGAGATCCGCCTGTGCGGCGGTTCGACCGCCATGGCCCGGGTGCGCGAGATGATCGCCAAGGTCGCCGCCACCCGGTCGACAGTCCTCCTGATGGGCGAGAGCGGTACCGGCAAGGAGCTCGCCGCCCAGGCGATCCACGCCGCCTCGAGCCGGCGCCAGCAGGCCCTGATCAAGGTGAACTGCCCGGCGATCCCGGCCTCGCTGTTCGAGTCCGAGCTCTACGGGCACATGAAGGGGTCCTTCACCGGCGCGGTCGAGTCGCGGCAGGGCAAGTTCGAGCTCGCCCGCGACGGCAGCATTCTGCTCGACGAGGTCTCCGAGATTCCCCTCGAGCTCCAGGCCAAGCTGCTGCGGGTGCTCGAGGACG
>CAZKKP010000074.1:0-12161 GCA_964553295.1 uncultured Thermoanaerobaculia bacterium
GCGGCAGCCTGTCCTCGAGCACGCCGTCGGCGCTGTGCAACCGCAGCCGCACACCGCCCGGCGGCACGATGGTGTCGCTCGCGACGACCGCGACCGCGTGCCCGCCCAGCGGCCCGGTCCGGGTCTCGAGCCACGAACCGTCGGCGACCACCACCAGGCGGTCCCCGTCATGGGTAATGTCCAGGTGCAGGGCAGGCTGGAAGGCCACCGCGCCGCCGAGAGCCGCCACCGCGGTCGCCAGCAGCAACGTCACACGCCTGCCTGGATGCCGCTGCGGACCGCGTGTCATGACGCCCTGAAGCTGAGACGGTCGATCTCGGCGAGCAGGTAAACGAGCCGCATGACCCTCTCCTCGTCGCCCTCGCTGCGGACCAGGGAGGAGAGCGTCACCGGCCCGGCGTCGAGCGACCGCAGCAGCCGCTGCTGGCGACCCGAGAGCTGGAGGTCAGAGGGCAGCTCGGCGGAGGGGCGGACCATCGTGCAGTCCCGGTGATCCTCGAGGGCCCGCCGCACGACGGCCAGGGGCAGCCGGTCGTGGACCCCTTCGTGGATCAAAGCATGGGCGCGCAGGTTGAGCGGCATCGCCGCCTCGGGGGAGGGTTCTCCGAGGTACAGCTCATAGCGGGCGCGGCACCAGGAGAACAGGTCCAGGACTCGCTCGCGGACCTGCTCGGCGAGGTGCCGGAAGAGCTGATGGGGCGGCAGCAGAGTCAGGGCGAGCAAGGCCTCGGAGAGGCGCATGCCGTTGCCGGCGGCGTGCTGGAGCGCCCGCTCGAGCTCCTCTCGCGACACCGCGCCACGGGCCACCAGGTGCTCGCCGAACAGCTCGTCCTCGAGGTTGGACCGCACGAAGACCGGCTGCCCCCTCTCCAGGTAGATCGCCTTGCGCATCGGCTCCCGCCTCAGCAGCAGGGCGCCGGTCGTCGAACTCTCGGCGAGGCGATGGAGCAACCGTGCCAGGGACACCTCGGCGAGGGAGCCGGACTCGTCGGGTGCGCGCTCGGGCAGCTCGAGCACCGCCCGGTGGACTGCGGCCGCCGCGGTCGGGCCCGCGGGCGTCTCGTGCGCGAGGGACTCCGTCGCCAGGCGCCGGTCCATCTCGAGCTCGAGCTCGTCCTCGCGCGTCGCGTCGGCTGCGAACAGATGGCGCATGAAGCCGGCCATCGCGGCCGGCGACGCCGGCGACGCCGGCGTTCCGGCGAGCCCGAGGAGGGCGTCGCTGAAGGCGGCAGCGCTCGGAAACCGGTCCCCCGGGTCGGGCGCCAGGGCCCGGTCGAGGATCGCCTGCAGGGGCGCCGGCAACGCGGCGATCCGCGACCGGTCGTGCCGCCCCTCGCGCACCGCGACGAGCACCGCCAGGTCGTTGTCCCCGGCCCGCAGCGGCGCCATGGTCAGCATCTCCGCGAGCACGACCCCGAGGGAGAACAGATCGCTGCGCCGGTCGACCGGCAGGCCGAGGGCCGCTTCGGGGCTGATGTACCTCACCTTGCCCTTGATCGTGCCGTGCTCGGTGTGCTCCTCGCGGTCGCGCGCCCGGGCGATGCCGAAGTCGGTGAGCTTCGCCTCGCCGCCATAAGACAGCAACACGTTGCGCGGGCTGATGTCGCGGTGGACGATTTCCTGGGGCAGACCGTCCAGCGAGTGGAAGCCGTGCGCCACCTGGAGGGCGTCGAGCACCTCCAGGGCGACCCGGGTCGCCAGGTCCCACGGGCAGCGCATCCCGAGCTCCGCCAGCCGCTGGAGCACCATGAAGAGGTCGCGACCAGCGACGTACTCCATGACGATGTAGGGCAAGCCGCCATCCTCGCCGAGCTCGAAGATCTGGACGATGTTGGGGTGCAGCAACCGGGCGGCGATCTTGGCCTCGTCGGTGAACATGCGAAGGAAGCTCGGCCGCTCGAGGAGGTGGCGGTGCAGCCGCTTGACCGCGACCGTCTTGGAGAAGCCGCGGATGCCGACGATCCGCGCTCGCCAGACCTCGGCCATGCCTCCGGAGGAGATCCGGTCGATGAGGGCGTACCGCCCGATGCGCTCGATGCCCGTGCTCGCCGCGGTCATCGCTGCCAGTCTCTCACGGGCGCGCGAGCAGCGGTACGGATGTTCCCCCGCTACCCGGTGATCTTCCCCTACGGCTAGCCTTTCCGGCTCACCGCCGCCGCGGCGGCATCGGGTCGTCGGCGCAGTTCACCAGGTCGGCGGCGCGGGCGCCGGCGCGGCGGGCCACGGTCAGCCCCCAACGGACGTCGTCGAGACCCTCGGGCTCGTGGGCGTCCGGGTTGACCGCCAGCCGCACGCCGAGCTCGAGGGCCCGCCGCGCCCAGTGCGAGTCGAGGTCGAGCCGGTAGGGGCTGGCGTTGACCTCGGCGACGACCCCGGACTCGGCACAGGCCGCGAGGACCCTCTCGAGGTCGATGTCGTAGCCGGCTCGGGCCAGCAGCAGCCTGCCGGTAGGATGGCCGAGCACCCGGCAGGCGGGGTGGCGGACCGCAGCTTCGAGCCTCGCGGTCTGCGCCTCTCGCGCCAGCCGGAAGGACGAGTGCACCGACGCGACCACGTACTCGAGGCCGTCCTCGCAGCCGGCGGGGATGTCGAGCCGACCGTCCGGCAAGATGTCCGCCTCGAGACCCTTGAGGATCCTGAGGGCGGCGCGGCTGTTGAGCTGGTCGATCCGCCGCCATTGCTCGTGCAGCCGGTCGGCGTCGACGCCGTGGGCGTAGACGGCCGCCGGCGAGTGGTCGGCGATGCCCAGGAAGAGCCAGCCGCGAGCCGCCGCCGCCGCCGCCATCTCCGCGACCGAGGCGACTCCGTCGGAGTCGGTTGTGTGGTTGTGCAGAGCGCCCCGGAGGTCGTCCGGCGCCACCAGGTCGGGCAGGGCCCCGGCGGCCGCCTGCTCGAGCCAGCGCGGCTCCTCGCGCAGCTCGGGGGGCATCCAGGGCACACCGAGCGCGCCGTACACCTCTTCCTCCGTCGTCGACGCCCGCGGGCCAGAGCTCGACCTCAGGCCCGCGGCGTCAAGCTCGAGACCTCCGGCTGCGGCCCGCGCCGCGAGCAACTCGAGGTGCTCCTCAGGACCGGTCTCGGCGAGCAGCGCGGCGCCGGCCTCCGCCAGTTCCGAGACCCGGACACGGCACGCCAGGCCCGACCCGAGCCGCCCCAGCACCACGCTCCCGTCGACCCTGGCGTCAGGACCGAGGGCCGAGAGGACGGCGACCCGCGCGGCTTCGCCGTGATCGGACTCGACCACCAGCGAGAGCTCACCGACGGTCTCGACGCCACGGCGCAGCTCCCCGGCGACTGTCACCCGCGCCACGGATCCGGCCGCGGCAATCCGCTCCGCGAGCTCGTCGGCCCAGGCCCGAGCTCGGTGCACCAGGACCCTCTCGCGGGCGCCGAGCACGAAGCGCAGCGCGTCGAGCACCGCGGTCTGGCTCGCCGGCCCGAAGCCGGCCAGCTCGAGCAGCCGGTTCTCCCGGCAGGCGTACTCGAGCTCGCCCAGGGTGACCACTCCCAGACCGGTCCACAGCTTGCGCACCTTCTTCGGCCCGAGACCGGGCAGCTCGAGCATCTCCAGGACGCCCGGCGGCGTCTTGGCCTCGAGCTCGGCGAGCACCTTCGGAGTCTGTCCGCCGACGAGTTCGGCAAGCACCGCAGAGGTGCCGCGACCGATCCCCGGCACCTCGAGGATCGCGCCGGAGGCGAGCCGGTCCTCGAGGTCGCCCTGGAGCCGTTCGACGGCCCGGGAGGCGGTGTGGAACGCGCGCGCCCGGTGCGGATTGGCCCCGTTCAGCTCGAGCAGAGTGGCGATCCGACGGAGCGCCCGCGCCGCCTTCTTGCGATCCATTCCCATCGAGTTCGCCTCCCAGACGCCGACTGCCTCTCCCCACATGGTATAGTCGGCGACGCCAGATGGGCCCCTGGACACGTTTCCGCTCGAGCCTGGTGTACCCCATCGCGGCGACCCTCGTGCTGGTGACAGTGGCGCCGGTCGCCCTGATCGGTCTACTGTCGGCATCGGAGAACAGGGAGTACCTGACCATCGTCGAGAGGCAGCACCTCGTCCGCCAGGCGGTCAGTCTGGCCAGCGAGGTCTCGCTGTTCTTCAGCAGCCACCGGACCCAGCTCGAGAGCACTGTCCGCGCCCTGGAACGGGACCGGGCCTTCGACCTCGAGTTTCTCGGAGGCCTGCTGCAGCGGATGGCCGGCGAGCCCGGCCGGGCCTTCGTCTACCTCGAGGTGCGCGACCTCGCCGGCGAAGGCACCTTCGTCCAGGCCGAGGGGATCGGCCGCGCCGCGGGTCTGGCGATCACCGAGGCCGTGCTCCATGCCAACCGGCGGGCGGTCGAGACCGGTGAGGTCGTCGACGTGATCCCCGAGCTGGCCGACATCCGGTCGGGCGTCGCCGTCTACTCCTTTCTCGTGCAGGATCACTCCGGCAGGGCGCGCGGCACCCTCGCCGGAGTGCTCGACCTCGAGCCCCTGACCGCCCGACTGGTGGAGAATGCGGCCGGCGGCTTGATCATCTCGCTGGTCGACGGGTCCGGCCAGGTGGTCTCGTCGTCGAGCCCGGGCCTGCGCGGGCGATCCCTCGCCGAGTCGCCCCTCGTCGCGGCCTTCCTGCGCACCCCGGCGCGGCTCAACCAACGTTATCTCCATCCCGTGGACGAGCAGGCCGGTGAGGTGCTCGGGTCGGTGGCCCAGGTGCCCCAGCTCGGCTGGGCGGTGGTGGCCGAGCGGCCGACCGCCCTCGCCTTCGCGACCATCCGCTCGATGCAGCAGCGGACGCTGGTGGCGACCGCCGTGGCGGCGCTGATCGCGCTCGCGATCGGCTTCGGCACCAGCCGGCGCTTGACCACGCCGATCCAGAAGCTGGCCGGCGCCTCGACGGAGATCGCCCAGGGCAACCTGGCGGTTCGAGCCGACGTCCATGGCCGCGATGAGATCGCCAGCCTGGCCATCAACTTCAACAACATGGCGGTGAGCATCGAGGGGCTGGTGCGGCAGCTCAAAGCGGCGCTACGCCAGAACCAGGAGCTGTTCCTCGAGACCATCCGCACCCTGGCGACCGCGATCGACGCCAAGGACCCGTACACCCGCGGCCACTCGGAGCGGGTGTCGTCGTACTCCATGGCCATGGCCAAGCACCTCGGCATGCTGCCCGAGGAGGTCTTCCGAATCCGCATCGCCGCGATCCTGCACGACGTCGGCAAGCTCGGCATCCGGGACAGCATCCTCAACAAGCCGAGCGGACTGACCGAGGATGAGTTCGACACCATGCGGCGACACGCCGAGATCGGCGCCCAGATCATGTCGCCGATCAAGATGCTCAGGGACATCATCCCCGGCATCCGGAACCACCACGAGACCTGGGACGGGACCGGTTATCCCGACCGCCTCAAGGGCGATGAGATCCCCATGGTGGCTCGGATCATCGGCGTCGCCGACACCTTCGACGCCATGACCACCACCCGGCCCTATCAGAAGGCGATGACCGCCGAGTTCGTGATGGCCAAGATGCGCCAGATGGCCGGGAACCGATTCGACCCACGGGTCGTGGACGCGCTCCACTCGGCGGTGCAGGCGGGAGACATCACGCCACCCTTCCCCAGCGAGCCGCCGGCAGTGGCCCGCGCGATGGAGGTCTCATGATCGGTCGCCTCATCTCGGCGCTGCTCATCGGTGCGCTGTTGCTCGTCATGCCTGTCGGGTGCGCCTCCCCCACCGCGGCCGGTTCCAGCGCTGCCGCCCGCAAGGCCGAGAACGACCCGCTGTACGCTCTGACCCTGATGCGCCAGGGCTCCGCCTTGCTCCGGCAGGACCGCCTCACGGACGCCCTGGAGAAGCTCAAGGAGGCCGACCGGATCGCCCCGGGCAACGGGACCCTGCAGAACTTGATCGGTCTGTGCCATCTCAGGCTCGAGCAGTTCGACCGTGCGCTCGCCGCCTTCAACGCCGCCCTCGACCTGATCCCAGAGTACTCCGACGCGCGCAACAACCGCGGCGCCACCTATCTCGCGCTCGGGCAGTTCCGGCTCGCCGAGGTCGACTTCATCGGGGTGCTCGGCGACTCGACCTATCCCCACCGCTACCAGGTCTACTACAACCTCGGCATGACCTACCTCGAGCGGGGCCAGATCGGCGCCGCCGAGGACAACCTGCGCAAGGCGGCCGCCGCCCCGGCGCCGGTCTACGACGCCTTCCTGCGGCTTGCCGAGATCGCCGAGGACCGGCACGATCTCGACACCGCCCTCGACCTCCTCGAGGAGGTGCGTCTGAAGTTCCCGGACCGCATCGAGACCTCGTTCGAGCTCGGCCGGATCATGCTTCAGCTGGACCGGCCCGAGGAGGCTCGAAAGATGCTCGACGAGGTGATCGCCGCCGCGCCGGGCTCCGACCTCGCCGTCCAGGCGGCGAGCCTCATCGGCCACCGCTGAGATGCCCTTCAACTACCTTCTCACCAACCTCCTCGTCGATGTCCCCGGGGCGGTCGGGGCGGTCTTCCTCGACGACGAGGGCGAGGCCGTCGACTGGGTGACCCGCCACGGCGATCCCTACGACCTCAAGGTCGAGGGCGCCTATCACGCGATCTTCAAGCGCCGCCTCGACGAGGTCTGCGAAGCCACCAGGAGCGGCCCGGTCGAGTGCTACGTCATCGAGAACAGCCGCATGGTCGCGTTGACCCAGACCTTGCCCGAAGGCTACTATGTCGTGCTCGTGATGAACCGCCAGGGATCGCTCGCGCGCGCCCGCTACCACCTGCGGCGCACCGCGAGGATCATCTCGCGGCAGTTCTGAGCCTCGACCACGACGCCCCTCGACCGGTCGGAGGACCGATGGCTGGATCCCTGCTGAACAAGCTCAAGCGCGGTCTCTTCATGACCCACACCGAGTTCCTCGATCGGGTCGGCGAGACCTTCCGGCGAACCGGTCCGGTGGAGCCCGCTCACCTCGACCGGCTCGAGGAGGCGCTGATCGCCGCCGACGCCGGCGTCGACCTGTCCCTGCGGCTGGCCGACGAGCTGCGCGCCGAGGTCCGCGCCGGCCGGCTGAAGACCGCCGACGAGCTGCGGCCGGCGCTCCGCGAGCGTCTGCTCGAGCTGCTCGCCGCCGCCGAGGCGGCACGGCCGCCGGCCGTCGTGGCGCGGCCGCCGAAGGTGACCCTGGTGGTCGGCGTCAACGGCACCGGCAAGACCACGACCGTCGCCAAGCTGGCCAAGAGGCGCCACGAAGCCGGCCAGCAGGTCGTCCTCGCCGCCGCCGACACCTTCCGGGCCGCCGCTGTCGACCAGCTCAAGGTCTGGGCCGACAGGGTCGGCGCGCCGGTGATCTCGCAGAAGGAGGGGGCGGACCCGGCGGCGGTCGTCTATGACGCCATCGCCGCCGCCCGGTCGCGCCGCTCCGACGAGGTCCTGGTCGACACCGCCGGCCGTCTGCACACCCGCGCCAACCTGATGAAGGAGCTTGAGAAGGTGCGGACCGTCGCCGCCCGAGAGGTGGCCGGGGCGCCCCACGAGGTGCTGCTGGTGCTCGACGCGACCACCGGCTCGAACGGCATCGAGCAGGCGCAACGATTCGGCGCCACCGCCGGCGTCACCGGCGTCGTGCTGACCAAGCTCGACGGCACCGCCAAGGGCGGCGTGATCCTGGCCATCGCCGACGTGCTCAAGCTGCCGGTGCGCTGGGTCGGCGTCGGTGAAGGGGTCGACGACCTGCTGCCCTTCGACGCCCCGGGCTTCGTCGACTCGTTGCTCGCCGGCGAGGCCGGCTGAAGCCCGAGATCCGGCGGCGACGGTAAGGTCCGTCACCCACGCCGGACCGGTTCCGGGGTACACTTGCAGACCGCGACCCCCGAGCGTGCAGGCGCAGGTCAACGACACGACCTGGGGGTCGGAGACGTCCTTTGAGCCCCGCATGAGCACGACCAGTCCCTCAGACGACGACCGCTGGATCTGCCGCGCCCTCGAGCTTGCCGCACGGGGACGCTGCGGCGCCTCGCCGAACCCGATGGTCGGAGCGGTGGTGCTCGACGCCGACGGCCGCCTCGCCGGTGAGGGTCACCACGCCCGGTGCGGCGGCCCACACGCCGAGCTCGTCGCCCTCGCCGGCGCCCGCGAGCGCGCCCGAGGCGGCACCCTGTACGTCACCCTCGAGCCCTGCGCCCACCATGGCCGAACCCCGCCCTGCGTCGACGCCATCCTCGCCGCCGGCCTGGCTCGCGTGGTGGTCGCACTGCCCGACCCCAACCCGACCGCGGCCGGCGGCGCCGAGCGGCTGCGCGCCGCGGGCGTCGAGGTCACCGTGCTCAACGGCGCCGGCGCCGGCGCGGCACGGCTGCTCAACCGGCGCTGGCTGAAGGCGGTGCGAGAGCGCCGACCGTGGGTGACCATGAAGGTCGCGATCTCGATCGACGGCCGGATCGCGACCGCCACCGGCGAGTCCCGCTGGATCACCGGCGAGGAGGCCCGAGCTCGTAGCCTCGAACTCCGCGAGGAGCACGACGCCATCCTGGTCGGCGTCGGTACGGTGCTCGCGGACGACCCCAGGCTGACCCGTCGTCTCGACCTGAACCCGGGGCGAGGATGGCGCCGCGTCATCCTCGACTCCACCCTGCGGACGCCGCCGGAGGCCGGTGTGGTCGTCAGTCAGCCCGAGCTCACCCTGATCGTCCACACCGCGGCCGCCGACCGGGGGCGACGGGATCGGCTCGCCGCCGCGGGCGTCGAGACCGTCGAGGCGCCGGCCGACGCGAGCGGCCGCGTGTCCGCAGCCGCGGTGCTCGACCTGCTCGGACGGCGCGAGGTCACTGCCCTGCTGGTGGAGGGCGGCAGCGAGGTCCACGGCAGCTTCGTCGACGCCGATCTGGTCGACGAGGCGGTGTTCTTCATCGCCCCGCTCATTCTCGGCGGGCCGGCCCGCTGCGCCGTCGGCGGTCGCGGCGCAGAAACCCTCGCCGGCGCGCTGCGCCTCGACATCGAGGCGGTCGAGCGCCGCGGTGACGATCTCGAGGTACGCGCCGTCCGCCTGGAGGAGACCGGTGTTCACGGGGCTGATTGAGACCGTGGGCCGCGTCGAGGCGGTCACCCGGAAGGGCGCCGGTGGGCGACTCGAGGTGAGCTGCGCCTGGCCCGACGGCGACCTGCCCCGAGCCGGCGACTCGATCGCCGTCAACGGCGCCTGCCTGACCGCGGTCGAGCCGCGGGCCACCGGCTTTGCGGCAGACCTGTCCGCCGAGACCCTCGCCCGCACCCTCCTCGGTGACGCCCGTCCCGGGCGCCGGGTGAACCTCGAAAGGGCCCTGAAGCTCGGGGCCCGGCTCGGCGGCCACCTCGTCCAGGGTCACGTCGACGGTGTCACCCGGCTGATCTCCCTGCGCCCCGAGGGCGGCTGCTCGCGCTGGCGCCTGGCCCTGCCCGCCAAGCTCGCCGCGGAGGTTGCGGAGAAGGGCAGCGTCGCCGTGGACGGCGTCTCGCTGACCGTCGCCGGCCTCGGCGCCGACTGGTTCGAGGTCGCCCTCATCCCGGCCACCCTGGCGGCGACCACCCTCGGCGAGGCGCGTCCCGGCGACCGACTTCACCTCGAGACCGACGTCCTGGCCAAGTACGTCGGCCGCCGGCTCGGTGCCCACCAGCGATCACCCTTCGACGAGCTGTTCGGACATGGAGGCGGCGATGCGGCGGATTGAGCCTGCCTTCCCCGACCTGGTGCCGATCTCCCACGTACTCCGCCCGGGCTACCTCCCAGGGCGGCGGGTGGCCCTCGACCCGATCCGCATGGGCGTCGTCTGGGACGACGCCCCCCGCCGCATCCTCCCGGCCCAGGACGCGGTTCCACGGCAGCCGCTGCGGGTCCTGGCCTTCGCCCGGGTCGCCGCCGAGCGGCGGAGCGCGCTGGCTGCCCTGATCGAGCGCGGCAGCTCCGTCCTGTTGGTGCTCGACGACCCGGAGCTCGCGCCTTCGGACCTCGGTCTGAACGGCGAGATCGAGCCGGGCCGCATCGTCGTCGCCCTGCCAGTCCTGCCATCACCCCTCGCCGACGACCTGAGCCTGCCAACTGCCTGGCTCGAGCGACGCTGGGGCGCGATCCTCGGCCTGTTCCCCTTCCCCGGCGCCGGCGCAGAGCTCGAGCGCCGTCTGACCCGGCTCAAGCAGGCCGGCGCCTCGTTCGCGATCACGGCGCCCTTGCTGCTGACCCCCAAGGACCGTCACCGCATCCTCGACGGCTGCGACGGCACCGGCGTCGAGGATCGGCTCGAGAACTCGCTGTTCCACGCCGATGTCGGCCGAGGCCTCCATGCACTGGAGCGACGCGCCGGCGTGACCCTCGACGCCCTGCGCATGGACGCGTTCCTCCCGTGCCTGGTGCCCCAGGGCTGCCACCCCAACGCCGTCCGCACCGCCGCCATGCTGCGCTTGTGGGCACGCCGCCTCGACCAGGTGCACGAGGAGTCCTCCTGGGGATGGCGACTGCGCCGCGCCGCCACCGCAGTCGAGCGGGTCGGCGCCGACCCCCATGTCCTGGCGGACGAGGACAACCTGCGCGTGGTGCCGGGCTTCGACCCCTGGGTCGAGGGCTTCACCCGCTCGATCTGGCACGGCGGCGACCCGGTCGAGACCGCATGGAGGGGTTGGTCGCGCGTCGACGGCCAACCCGATCCGACAAACGAGGCATGATCCGGGGAATGGAACCGCGAGCAGCCGCGCTTCCTGAGACGGTTACGAGCACACGAGTCGATCCAGGAGGTCCTCTGATGGGCGACAAAAAGTCGAAGAAGTCTGGCAAGGCGTCGGATGACCCGAAGGTGGATGGGAACGCCGCTGCGTCCGCCGAGAAGGTCTACAAGAAGATCACCGTCGTCGGATGCTCGCCGCACGGATACGAGCCGGCGGTCCGGGCAGCGCTCGCCAAGGCTGGCGAGAGCCTGCACAACCTCGGCTGGTGGGAGGTCAAGGAGCTGCGCGGCGGCATCATGCCCGGCGGAGAGCTCGACTGGCAGGTGACCCTGGAGATCGGCTTCAAGCTCGACTGACGGCGGGCTCGAGGCGATCAGGAGCTACAATCACCCCCCCCCGGGCGATGACACGGCCCCCGGGTCGCTTCGACCATGGTCTTCAGCTCCGAGCTCTTCCTCTTCTGGTTCCTGCCGGCGGCCCTGGCCGCCTACTATCTGCTCGCCCGCTCCCGCGCCCGGCACCTGCTGCTGACCCTGGTCAGCTACCTGTTCTACGGTTGGGCCAACCCCGCCTTCATGGCGCTGATGCTGCTCTCGACCCTGGTCGACTTCATCTGCGGCCTGGTGATGACCGGCGACGCCGAGCGCCTCCCGGACGGCGATCCGACGGCCCTTCCCGAGAACGCCCCGCGCAGCCGCCGCCAGCGGGCGGCACTTACCGTGTCCATCGTCAGCAACCTGTCGCTCCTCGGGTTCTTCAAGTACTTCAACTTCGGCGTCGACAGCTTCAACGCCGCCGCGGCCGCCCTCGGCTTGCCGGGTCTCGGACTCGAGCTCGCCTTCCGGGTCACCCTGCCCCTGGGCATCAGCTTCTACACCTTCCAGTCGATGAGCTACTCGATCGACGTCTACCGAGGCCATGCCCGGGCGATCACCCGCTTCATCGACTTCGCCTGCTACGTCTCGATGTTCCCGCAGCTGGTCGCGGGGCCGATCATCCGGTTCTCGGAGATCTCGGACCAGCTCCGCAGACGCAGCCACACCCTCGAGAAGATCGCCCGCGGGGTCGCCTTCTTCGCCCTCGGCCTGGCCAAGAAGGTGCTCATCGCCAACCCCTGCGGCGCCGTCGCCGACCTCGCCTTCGACGCCGGCTCGATCGGCGCCCTGGACGCCTGGTTCGGCGTCGTCGCCTACGCCTTCCAGATCTACTTCGACTTCTCCGGTTACTCGGACATGGCCATCGGCCTCGGCCTGATGCTCGGCTTCGTGCTCCCGAAGAACTTCGACTCGCCCTACCACTCCCAGTCGATCACCGAGTTCTGGCGCCGATGGCACATCTCGCTGTCGAGCTGGCTCCGCGATTATCTCTACGTCCCCCTCGGGGGGAATCGCCTTGGCGCACGCCGTACTTATCTGAATCTTGCCATCGTGATGTTGCTGGCGGTCGTGGGGTTGACGGCGCTGTTAACCGGCGGCGCGCTGGCCTTGCAGATTT
>CAZKKP010000075.1:0-878 GCA_964553295.1 uncultured Thermoanaerobaculia bacterium
CCAGGACGGCGCCGAAGGCGACCTCGAGCTCGCCGTCGTGCCCGCGGTCGAACCTGAGGTCGAGCACGGCGCCGTCGCCGAAGGCGAGCACGCGGTCGCCGTCGCCGGCAGCGATCGCCCAGGTGGCGGCGACTCCCTGGTCGGGCAGCCGGAGCAGGCGACCCCGGGCGAGGTCGTAGGCGGCGAGGGTCGGCGGATGGCGGACGCCGACCAGGACGACGGCCTCGACCCGGGGCACGGCGGCGAAGGCGAAGCCGCCGAAGCCTTCGAAGGGCTCGAGCCGTCCCCGCCACGGTCCCTCGGGCTCGCGCTCGAGCACCGCCAGGGTGCGGTTCCAGGTGCCGACGAGCAGGGTCCGACCGTCCGGCGAGGGCCACAGCGCGTGCAGCGACAGGGGCCGTCCGACGAGCTCGGAGACGTCGACCGTCTCGAGAAGCTCGAGCTCGGGCCAGCTCCAGCGCTTGAGGTCGCCGTCCGACGAGGACGACCACAGCGACCGGCCGCGGTCAGTGAGCTGGAGCTGGTTGACGAGGAAGGAGTGCGCCCGGCTGCGCCACTCGACGGTCAGCTCCGGCAGCCGCCAGACCGCGATGGTGCGGTCGTCCGACGACGTGGCGAGGCGGTCGCCGGCGGCCAGCAGGGAGGTGATGCCGAGGGAGTGGAGCTCGTGGCGGGTGGCCCGACCACCGTCCACGTCGACCGCGTGCAGCAGGCCGTCGGAGCTGCCGGCGAGGACCCGGCGGCCCCCAGGCTCGGCGGCCAGGGCCCAGATCTCGGCGCCGCCGGGGACGAGGCTGCGGTCTGCCACGTGATGGATGAGTATCTGGAGCTGTTCGCGCGCCATCTCGAAGGCGACGTCGCGCCCGGCCCGGCCCCCG
>CAZKKP010000075.1:888-2679 GCA_964553295.1 uncultured Thermoanaerobaculia bacterium
CGGCGCCGCCGGGGACGAGGCTGCGGCCGAGCCCGAGCCCCGCGAAGGCGATCACCACCAGCCGCCGGCGACCCCGGTCGACCACCAGCAGCCGGCCCCCGGCGTGGTGGACGTCGGCGAGGTCGAGGCCTTCGGGCTGCCACTCGGCGCGGCGCCCGTCAAGGGGGTTCCAGAGGGTCAGCCCACCGGGCTCGGCGATCGCCAGAGTCCCGTCGGGCAGGAACTCGAGAGCGAGCCGCTCCGCCCGGTGCGGTCGCCGGCGGGTGGTGAAGACCGCCCCGTCGGCGCCGCGCAGCACGGTGACGACCTCCGACCAACCGCCGATCGCGACCAGAGCCGCGCCGTCGTGCACCGCCAGGTCGACGACCCTCCCCTCGTCGAGCGGGCGCTCGAGAACCGGGGCGCCGGAGGGCAGGGACAGCACCCGAATGCGCTGGCCGTCGGCGACCGCGAGCAGTCGATCGCCGACCGCCAGCGCCCTCACCGACGCCGCCAGAGGGAGCTCGAAGGCAGGCTGGAAGCGGTCGCCGACCAGGCTCACGGCCTCGAGTGCGTTCGCTCGGACGGCCACCACCTGGCGGCACGAGGGGGAGGCGAAGAGCTCGCCGTCGACGGGCAGGTCCTCGACCCACGGCGCCGGCGTCGCTTCGGCGAGGTCGCGCAGCACCAGACCGCCGCCCTGGCGCATGACCAGCCAGCCCTCCGCCGTGGCCCCGAGGACGGTCCCGGCGTCGACCGCCAGGCGGGTGACGCCGCCACCCTCGAGCTCGACCATCAGCAGACCGTCGCCGCCGGCGAGCACCACCCGGCGCTCTCCGGCGGCGACGACCCGGGAGGCGTCGGCCGGGATCTCGAGTTCGGCCACGACCGTGGCGGCGAAGGGGTCCAGGTCGACTCCGGCGCGGAGTGGGCCCGAAGCCAGACCGGTCCACAGCGCCGCCGCCAGGCCGACCACCGCCACCGCCGCGAGGGCAACGCCCAGCCGCGAGCCTCTCCTTCCGGGCCGGACGAACGCGGTCTCGGTGCGATCCTGGAGGCGTGGCTGCAACGCGGTCCGGCCGCTGTCGAGGCCGGCGCCCGCGCCGAGCCCCTCGAGCGCCGCGTCGACGAAGGCGCCGACCTCCGGGAAGCGGTCGGCCGGGGCCGGCGCGGTCGCCCGGCGGACCGCCGCGCGCAACGAAGGCGACAGACCCCGGGCGAGATCCTCGGGCAGCTCGAGGGGCCGCTGGATCTCGTCGGAGATGATCTCGCCGAGGGTCTTGCCGAAGCGCACCGTCCGCCCGGTGACCAGCTCGGTGACCACCAGGGCGAGGGCGTACTGGTCGGTGGCCGGCGACACCTCCTCGCCGAGGAGCTGCTCCGGCGCCAGGTAGTGGAGGGTGCCGACGACCGTTCCGGTGCGCGTCAGCCGGCTCTCCTCGAGGCTGCGGCCGACCGCCTTGGCGATGCCGAAGTCCAGCACCTTGGTCACCGAGCGACCGTCGTAGTCGGCGACGAAGAGGTTCTCCGGCTTGAGGTCGCGGTGGACGATGCCTCGCCGGTGGGCGGCGCCCAGCCCGGCGGCGACATCCCTCAGCACGGCCTCGAGCTGGCCGGGGCCCAGCCGTCCCTGGCGGTTCAGGAGGTCGCGCAGGCTCGCGCCGCGCAGGTACTCCATGACGTAGTACGGGGTGTCCCACTCGCCGACGTCGTAGTCGAAGATCTCGACCACGTTGGGGTGGGCGAGCTCGGCCATGAGCCGGGCCTCGCGCAGGAAGCGGGTGCGAAAGTGGGGGTCGCGGTGCTGCGGCA
>CAZKKP010000075.1:2689-11926 GCA_964553295.1 uncultured Thermoanaerobaculia bacterium
ACCAGCTTGAGCGCCGCCTGACGCCCGAGGGTGCGGTGCGTGGCAAGGTAGACCGCGCCCATGCCGCCCGCGCCGAGCACCCGCTCGAGGTGGTACTTGCCGAAGTGGTGACCGATGAAGTAGTCGGGGTCGGCGAGGGTGAGTGGCCGGGCGCACCCGGGGCAGCTGGTGGCCCCGGGGACCACCTTGCGACAGGCCGTGCAGACGCGCACCTCCATCCCCTGGCAGGATACCCGACGGCCGCTCGCGGCGAGCATGCGAAGGAGGCCGGGCGCGGTCGTCGGCGCCGAGCGGGAGAGACAGAAGAGCGGCGGCCCGAGGAGGGTCGCCGCTCGTGGTCTCCTCGGTGCAGAGCCGGGCCTACAGTCGGAAGCGGAAGAACACCCCGAGGCGCTCCGCCTGGAAGTCGGCGAGGCTGAAGGCCTGCTCGGAGTAGTCGTGGTCCTCGTACTCGAGGGCGGCGCCGAAGCGCTCGCTGAAGTCGTAGTAGAAGCGGCCGAAGAGCCGGTCGAGCTCGAAGGCGAAGGTGCCGTCGTTGTCGAAGCTCGAGAAGCCCAGGGTCAGGCCGTAGCGGTCGTTCCGCCAGTCGAGGCTCGCCTCGAGCATCTCGCCGTTCTCGGTGTGCAGGGAGCGACCGACGGTGAAGTCCTCGGGCCTCCGGAAGGAGGCGGTGGTGTCGGTGGTGTAGTCGTCCCAGGCGAGGCGGAGCCAGAGGTCGGTGATCGGCTGCACCCCGAGATCGAGGGCGTAGTGCCGGGTCTCGCCGTCGTAGCCGATGCCCGAGACGGCGTTGTTCCATCCGAAGAACTCGGCCGTGGCGAGCACCTCGAGCCAGTCGACCGGCGCCAGGTCGATCCGTCCGCGCAGACGAGTCCGGTCGCGGAAGTCGGTGCGCATGACGACCGCGTCGGCGTCGTCGCTGATCAGCTCGACGACCACCTTGAGGCCGTCGAAGACCAGCGAGGCGCCGACGCCATAGCTGGTGACGTCGCGGTCGAAGGCGCCCTCCTGGCCGCCCGGCACCACGATCTGCGACACGTCCTGGGAGAGGTCGAGGCTGGACCGGTTCAGCGAAAGCCCGGCCCAGAGCTGGAGCGGGCCGACGCCGTGCAGGCGCAGGCGGGCGTCGACGCGGTCGTCGTCGCGCGTGTAGCCGTTGCGGGCCTCGACCAGGGTGGTCAGGTCGCCGGTGTCGATGCCCGAGAAGCTCATGGTGCCGAGATACAGGCTCGACACCATGGACCAGCCCTCGAGCTTCCGGTGACGGGCGTCGTAGCCGAGGTCCAGGGCGAGGTGGTCGCCGAGGTCGACGACGAAGCGCACGTCACCGCGCCAGGACGGGTTCTCGGTGCGGCTGGCGATCGACTCGTCGAGCCCCTCGAAGAAGCGGGCGAGTCGGAAGGAGACCAGGCTGCCGGAGAGCAGCTCGTCCGACGCGGTGTCGACCGTCGCGTCGGCCCGGATGTAGGACAGCGCGACGTTGACCCCGGGCCCCAGGTCGCCCGCCACGTTGAGGGTGGTGACCGGGGTGTCGGCCTCGCTGCGAATGGTCCGGTCGAGGGTGTCGAGCCCGACGTCGACGCCGAGCACCGGGCGCTGGTTGTTGCCGCCGCCGGCGCCCGGGGAGAGCCGCGAGCGCTCGGTCGACTTGAACTCCCGCCAGCCCTGGATCAGAGCGCCGCGGAAGCTGCCGGCGGCGAAGGCGAGGCCGGCGCGCAGCTCCTGCTCGGTCTCCTCGAGATCCGAGGAGATCTGGAACTCGTCGCCACCGACGTGGTAGTTGCTCGTCCGCGGCCCGTCGAGCCGGTTGTAGCGGTAGCCGACGATCGGCGTCAGGGTCCTGCCCGGAAAGAGCTGGAGCTCGAGGTCGAGGAGGTCGCGGTCCCGGTCCCAGGTGTGCTGACCCGGCACCACGCCGTCACCGGCGAAGGGGTTGGCCCAGCCGGGGAGGGCGCTGTAGCTCTCGAGCTGGCGGTAGGTCAGGCGGAATCGGTAGAGGTCCGCGAGGTCGCTGGACAGCGACAGCCGACCGGCGGAGACGCCGCCGAAACCGGAGGCGTCGACCCGGAAGCGGTCGAACAGCCCGACCTCGTCGTCGGGGTCGATCAGGACGACCGACAGGGTGTTGAGGACGAAGCCGTCGTCCTGGTTGACCTGGGTGCGGTACATGTCCTCGTTGCCGGAGACGTCGACCGACTGGTAGCCGACCTCGAGGTCGACGAAGGTCGTCTGGGCGACGGCGGACAGGGGCCACAGGACGAGGCTCGCGAGCGCGCAGGCAGTGACAGCGATGCGGGATGTGGTCATCGTCGCCCCCTACTTCACCAGCGCCGGCGAGGTGTTCGACCCGTGCACGGCGACGTGGCAGATCGTGCACTCGCGGTAGCGCGGGCTGCGCAGGTCGTGGTAGGACGGCGGCTGCGAGCCCAGGGTGGCGCCCTCGATGGTGCTGTGGCACTCGAGGCAGAGCTGGTCGACCCGCGACCGGGTGAGGGCGTGCGGGTTGGACGAGCCGTGCGGCTGGTGGCAGGTGAGGCAGTCGCCGGTGGTCCCGACGACGTGCGGGAAGACGAACGGTCCGCGCTTGTCGGCATGGCAGTCGACGCACACCGTGTCGCCGGAGCGGTCGTGCTTGAGGCTGCGCTCGCCGCCGCCGCCGTGCGGGTTGTGGCAGGAGACGCAGTCCAGCCCGGCACGGCCGAGCTGGTGGCCGAAGGGCCGGTTGAACGACCGGACCTGGCGCTGATGGCACTCGCCGCAGAGGTCGTTCGGCGTCGACCGCAGCAGGGCGGGCAGCGCCGACGGCGGCGAGTGCACGCGGTGGCAGCTGAAGCAGTGGACGCCGACGGTGGCGTGCTTCCGGCCGGCTTCGAGGGCCGAGTGGATGGCGCCGTGGCAGGTGGTGCAGGTGGCCGCGCCGGCGCTGCCAGCGGGGACCATGATCAGGTTCGGGTCGCCGTCCTCCATGTGCTGCTCGCCGTCGCCGTGGCAGCTGGTGCAGGTCGGGGCGTCGGGGCGCGCGAGGGCGTGCGGGGTCAGCTTGAAGGCGGCCGCGAGCTCGTCGTGGCAGGTGGCGCAGAGTTCGTCGGGCGAGTCGCCTGACGCGACCATGCCCGACGCCGACCCCACCACGACCACCAGGACCACGGTACGGAGCATGCGGAAGTGCTGTGTCATGCCCGGACTCCTTTCGTCAGGTGGCCGGCAACCCGCCACCCGGGCGGCGGGCTGCCAGGGTCGGTTCGTCAGTGGGCGTGGACCCGGTCGACCGAGAACTCGCGATTGTCGCCGTGGCAGGCGGCACAGGACTCGCCGAAGGGCGCCGTGTTGACCCAGGCATGGGCCGCCGCGTCGACGCTCGAGTGGCACGAGTTGCAGGCCGCCGCGGCCGGCTGGTAGGGCGAGTAGTAGTCGCGCTCCGTGATCGTCGGCAGCACGCCGTCGGGCAGCGGCACGCCGTAGGTTTCCTCCAGGTGGCAGCCCACACAGGTCCGCAGGTCGCCGGGGTAGCCGACGTGGTTGTAGTTGTGCGGGGTGCCGCCGAAGCCGTAGACCGTGAAGTCGTTCTCGAGGGTGTTGCCGGCGTGGATCCGGTGGATCATCCACTTCATGTGCACCGACTCCGGCGGCAGCTCGGCGCCCGGTCGGCGGTTGCGGTCGGTCTCGTTGGCGTGGTGGCAGATCAGGCACTCCTCGAGGCGGAAGCGCTGGCCGCCGTGCAGCGAGAGCACGTCGTGGCAGACGTTGCACTTGTCCATGCTCACCACGGCCCGGCGGACCACCGGCTCGTCGTCGGTGACGGCGGCGTAGTAGAGCGGGTTGAAGGCGGCCTCGCGCAACGAGATGCCGGCGCCGCCGTCGTCGATGGTGACGTTGCGGTAGCAGTCGGCGCTGAAGGCCCAGGTGCCGGTGGCGTCGTCCGGCAGCGGCGTGGTGAAGGTGTAGGTGGCGACGTCGCCGGAGACGGCGGCGCCGCGGGCGTCGCCGCGGAAGTAGCGGTCGAAGTCGGTGGTCGGGCCGCCGACCAGGAGGTTGAGGGAGTTCAGGCTCGAGGGCTCGACGAAGGTGCCGTCGCCGTTGGTCACCCGGAAGTCGACCGTCGGCGTGCCGCCGGGCTCGGCGCCGCGCACCTCGAGGATCTCCATGTGCAGCCCGGCGAGCTGGCTCGACCTGGTGGGGATGGTGTGGGCGCCCATCACCGAGGCGTCGAATTCGCGCTCGCCCTGGGGCCGGTGGCAGTTGGCGCAGGCGACGTCCGAGGCCTGCGGGCCGGCGACGTGGTTCTCACCGGTCACCCAGTCGATGTCGTCGTGGCAGGAGCCGCAGGCGTCGCGGTTCGGCCGTGAGTACCAGATGTGGCCCTCGGGCGAGCCCGCGTCGTGGCAGCGCGTGCAGTTGCGGATGTCCTGGGGGAACACGACGTGCGAATAGTCGTGCACCGTCTGCTGGAAGCCGATGAGCTGGTACGGGATCCCGGCCAGGACGCTGGGCAGGTCGGCGCCCCTGTGGATCTTGTGGATCATCACCTTCATGTCGACGGTGTTGCCGGTGTCCGGGTCCCAGGTCTGCTTGTTGTGGCAGAGCATGCACAGCTTGACGTTGCGCCGCGAGCCGCCGTGGAAGGCGAGCTGCTCGTGGCAGGAGTTGCAGGTCTCGTCGGCGACCGCGTTCCAGACCTCGGTGACCTGTCCGCCGTCCGGCCGGAAGTCGTGCTCGACGTTGGCGTAGTACGACGTGCCCAGGATCTCGACGAGGTTGCGGGTGGCGTAGATGCCGAGAGTGTGGGTGCGCGAGCCGTCGAAGTCCGCCGGCAGCGCGGTGCGGAAGGTGTAGACCGCACGGCCCATCTCGAGGTCGGTCCAGGCGCCGCCGGAGTCCGCCGAAGCCTGGATCGCGCTGTCGCCGGTGATCGGCGAGGTCTGGGTGCGCACCGTGTAGGACACGTAGTCGCGCAGCTCGGCGTCGTACCAGGCGAGGACGAAGCTGGCCGAGATCGCGCCCGGCGTCAGAATGCCGGCGCGGTCCAGCGGCTGGTTGCGGTCGTCGGTGAAGGTGACCTCTACCACCGGCCTGCGGTCGGCCGGGATCTGCACCTCCTGGACCGTGATGTTCAGCCCCGGCCGGACGAAGATCAGCTTCTCGGACGTCAGGTAGTACTCGGGGTCGGACTTGCTGTAGAGCTGCTTGGGATCGGGCGGTCCGTCCGCCACGATGACGCCGCTCGGCGTCTGCATGACCATCGGCACGGCCACTGCCCCGATCGCCGACAACAGGATCAGTCCACGCTGGATCGACAGCATCTGGCTACCTCCCTGGGTTCCCCGTGCGCTCCCGGCCGGGCCGGGAAAGCACGATTGAAGAGATATGATCTCAACTACCACACTCCCTTTACACGGTCTCGCATTCCTCGATCGCTGTCAAGCTGTTTGAGCAAGTATTCAAGTGGCTGAAAGAAGGAGATATCGCGACCGCGACGCAACACCGGCCGTAACGCTCGTGCCTGCCGTGGAACGTAGTGGTATTGAGATCAAGAGGCATTACCGGGTCTTGCGTTGACCACTGGAGATCCGCCACACTGGCGGCATGGCCCGGGGCTCGAGGTGGTTCGCAGTAGGCGTGGCGGTGCTCGTGGTCGTCGTCGCTGCGACCGCGCTGGTGCTGCGCTCACGGCTGCGCTGCGCCGGCTTCGCCGGCCCCGGGGTCACCGCCGAGGAGCTGCCGACGGCGCCCGAGCCAGGGAGGCTCCGGCTCGCGACCTTCAACCTGCGCAGCTTTCCGCTGGCGGCGCCCGCCGCCGCCGGCGACGCCGGGCACTCGCCACTGACCAACATCTGCGACCTCGAGGACGCCCTCGGCGGGCTCGGCTTCGACCTCGCCGGCTTCGCCGAGGTGGCCGACACCCGGCGCTTTCCGCCGATCCTCAAGCGCGCCACGGACCCCCGCCGGCTCGGTCTCCTGATCGCGCCGCGCGGCGGCCGGTCGGGCCAGCGGGTGGCCCTGGCATGGGATCAGGCGGTGCTCGAGGCGATCGGCGAGCCGCAGCTCCTGGAGGGCCTCGAGGTGGACGCCGATGCCCGGCCCGGCCTCGCCCTGACGCTGGCCCCGTCGAGCGGCGGGCCGGCGCTGACGGTGGCACAGGTCCACCTCGCCGACGGTCCGGCCGGCCTGGCGGCACGGCGACGCCAGGTGGCGGCGCTGGTCCAGTGGCTTGAGGGAGTGGCGGGTGCGGTCGTCGTCATGGGCGACTTCAACCCGGTCGGCGGCGACGAGCTCGCGGCCGCGGTCGAGCTCGCCGAGCTCGACCGGGCATTCGCCGCCCTCGGTCTCGAGCGGCTCGGCAACGCCACCGGCTGCACCGCCTACCTCGAGGCCCCCGATCGAGAGCCGGGCGAGCTCGTGCCCGCTCTCCTCGACCTGGTCTACAGCCGCGGCCTGGAGAGTCGCCTGGTCGGGCCCGCCCGCTCCTGGCTGCACTGTGCCCGCGCCGCCTGCGGGCCGCTTCAGTCGGGGCCCGGCTTCGAGGACGGCACCTTCCACGATGTCTCCGACCACTGTCCGGTGACCTTCGAGCTCGGGCTCGCAGGTCCGGCCGGGCCGCCGCCGGCCGGACCGGTATGATGGTCGCCATGCCGACATCACCGCCCGCCGGACCCTGGTTCTTCCACATTTCGCGCCATGCCCGCAGGCTCTACCAGGTCGAGGAGGCGCTGTTCAGCTTCTCCGGCAACGTCGTGCTCGTCGACTTCGCCGCCGCGCGACGCCTCGCCCAGCGAATGAACGAGGTGCGCGACGCCGCCCGCCATCCCGAGCGGGCGGTCCGGGCGAGCGACCTCAACGCCCTCGGCCTGATCGACGAGACCCTCCACCTGCTGATTGCACAGTACCGCTCGGGGGTGCGTCCGGCGCTGCTGACCGAGGCCCTGGCCGCCCTGGCCGCGGCCCATGGCGAGGTCGAGGTCGACCACCTGCTCGAGGTCTTCGTCGAGGAGTTCCCACCGCCGTCGGTGGCGCGCGGCGACCAGACCGCCGCCACCTACCTGGCCGGCTCGACCGACGGCCTCGCGCACCGCGAGGTCGCTCTGGAGGAGCTGCTGCTGCTGGCGCTGGCAAACCGCAACCCGGCGTTCGCGCCCTTTCGCGAGTTTTTCGAGGACCGGCGTCTGGCCGAGGAGACCTGCTACTCCGGGGCGGTGGGGGTGCTCGAGGGGGTCCTCGCGGGCGGGCCGGAGGACCCGGAGAGCGGGCTGACTCTGCTCGCCCTGCTGCGCGCTCCGATCGAGGCGGCGCCCGACTCCCTCGAGGGCCAGCTCGCCTTCATCCGCGACCGGTGGGGGGCGCGTCTCGGCGGGGCGCTGCGTCGGCTGCTCGGCAGCCTCGACTTCCTCGCCGAGGAGTCGAAGCCGTTCTTCGGCTTCGGACCGGGGCCGGTCGAGGTGCCGGTGTACCCTTCCTGGTCGGTGGGCGCCGCGGCCGAGCCCGAGCCGGAGGCCTACTCCGAGGACCTCGACTGGATGCCGCGGGTGGTGATGCTCGCCAAGAACGTGCGGGTCTGGCTGCACCAGCTGTCGGAGGACTACGGTCGCCCGATCCGCCGCCTCGACGAGATCCCCGAGGCCGAGCTCGAGCTGCTGGCCCGGCGCGGCTTCAGCGCCATCTGGCTGATCGGCGTCTGGGAGCGCAGCCGGGCGTCGGCCCGGATCAAACGCATGATGGGCGACCATGAGGCGGTGGCCTCGGCGTACTCCCTCGAGGACTACCGGATCGCCGACGACCTCGGCGGCGCCGACGGCTACCAGGAACTCAAGGCACGCGCCTGGGCGCGCGGCCTGCGGCTGGCGACCGACATGGTGCCGAACCACGTCGGCATCGACTCGCGCTGGGTGGTGCAGCACCCGGACTGGTTCGTCCAACGGCGCGACCCGCCGTTCCCCGGCTACAGCTTCAACGGCCCGGACCTGTGCGACGACCACCGCGTCGGGGTCTACCTCGAGGACCACTACTGGAACCGTTCGGACGCCTCGGTGGTGTTCAAGCGAGTCGACCACTGGACCGGCGACGTCCGTTACCTCTACCACGGCAACGACGGCACCTCGATGCCCTGGAACGACACCGCGCAGCTCGACTACCTCAACCCCGAGGTCCGCGAGGCGGTGATCCAGACCATCCTCCACGTCGCACGGATGTCGCCGATTATCCGCTTCGACGCCGCCATGACCCTGACCAAGCGCCACGTCCACCGGCTTTGGTTCCCCGAGCCGGGGTCGGGCGGCGACATCCCGTCGCGCGCCGAGTTCGGCATGACCAAGGACGAGTTCGACCGGGCGATGCCGCAGGAGTTCTGGCGCGAGGTGGTCGACCGGGTGGCCCGGGAGGCGCCGGATACCCTGCTCCTCGCCGAGGCCTTCTGGATGCTCGAGGGCTACTTCGTGCGCAGCCTCGGCATGCACCGCGTCTACAACTCGGCGTTCATGAACATGCTGCGCGACGAGCGCAACGCCGAGTACCGCCAGCTGATCAAGAGCACCCTCGAGTACGACCCGCAGATCCTCAAGCGGTACGTCAACTTCATGTCCAACCCCGACGAGCGCACCGCGGTCGACCAGTTCGGCGGCGACGACAAGTACTTCGGCATCTCCACCCTGATGGCGACGATGCCCGGGCTGCCGATGTTCGGCCACGGCCAGCTCGAGGGCTTCGCCGAGAAGTACGGCATGGAGTTCGAGCGCCCGCGCTGGCGGGAGACGCCCAACCGCTGGCTGATCGACCGCCATGAGCGCCAGATCTGCCCGCTGCTCCACCGCCGGCGGCTGTTCGCCGAGGTGGAGGACTTCCTGCTCTACGACTTCGAGGCCGACGGTGGCGGCGTCGACGAGAACGTCTTCGCCTACTCGAACCGCAGGCACGGCGAGCGCAGCCTGGTGGTGTTCAACAACCGCTACGGCGACAGCCGCGGCCGGCTGCGGCGCTCGACCGCGGTCGTCGTCGGCCGCGGCGACGGCCGCCGCCTCGAGCAGCGCGCCCTCGCCGAGGGCCTCGGCCTGGCCTGCGGCGCCGACGACTTCGTCGTGATGCGCGACGCCGCCAGCGGCCTCGAGCACCTCTGGCCGAGCCGGGAGCTCGGCGACGGTGGGCTGTGGCTCGAACTCGGCGCCTACCGGTTGCACGTCTTCCTCGACATCGCCGAGCTCGCCGACCACGACGGTCGACTCCGGCGGCTGGCCGAGCGCCTCGGCGGCC
>CAZKKP010000075.1:11936-12154 GCA_964553295.1 uncultured Thermoanaerobaculia bacterium
CGAGCCTCGACGAGGCGCGCCGCGAGCTCGAGCTCGAGCCGGTGCTCGCCCCGTTGGCGGTGGTCCTCGACGCCGGCCGGCTGCGCGAGATGCTCGGCCCCCGGGCCGGCGAGGACCCGGTCGCGCGTGCCGATCGCCTGGACGGCCTCGAGGAGGGCGGCTTTGCGGTCGCCCGGGCGGTGGTCAAGGAACCGGCCCTCATCCTCGCCGACGAACCC
>CAZKKP010000076.1:0-12097 GCA_964553295.1 uncultured Thermoanaerobaculia bacterium
ATCTCCGGCGCCGCGCTGCTCAACGCCGTCGAGGTCGTCGGCAAGAGGTTGGACGAGGTCAAGGTGGTGTTCTGCGGCGCCGGCGCCTCGGGCATCGCCTGCGCGAAGTTCTACCTCGCCCTCGGGGTGCGCAAGGAGAACCTCCTGATGTGCGACACCAAGGGCGTGATCTACGCCGGGCGCACCGCGGGCATGAACCCCTACAAGGAGTTCTTCGCCGTCGAGACCGAGGCCCGGACCCTGGCCGACGCCGTGCGCGGCGCCGACGTGTTCACGGGCGTTTCGGCCAAGGGCATGCTCACCAAGGAGATGGTCGCCACCATGGCGGCGGACCCGATCATCTTCGCAATGGCCAACCCGGACCCCGAGATCACCCCCGAGGAGGTCGCCGAGGTCCGCAATGACGCGATCATGGCCACCGGCCGCTCGGACTACCCCAACCAGGTCAACAACGTGCTCGGCTTCCCCTTCATCTTCCGCGGCGCCCTGGACGTCGGCGCCAGCGAGATCAACGAGGAGATGAAGCTGGCGGCGGCCCACGCCCTCGCCGCCCTGGCCAAGGAGGACGTGCCCGACTCGGTGATCCGCGCCTACGGCGGCAGGCCCTTCAGGTTCGGCCGCGAGTACCTGATTCCGAAGCCCTTCGACTACCGGGTGCTGCTCTGGGAAGCGCCGGCGGTGGCCGAGGCCGCGATCCGCACCGGGGTTGCCAGGAAGCCCTGGAGCTCGCGCGAGGACTACGTCCGCCAGCTCGAGAACCGGCTGTCGCGGGTCAACGAGGTCATGCACATCGTCTTCGACCACGCCAAGTCGGCGCCCAAGAGGATCGTCTTCCCCGAAGGCGAGGAGCCGAAGATCGTGCGTGCCGCCAAGATCCTCAGCGACGAGGGAATCTGCACACCGATCCTGCTCGGCGACCGGAAGGTCATCGAGGCTCAGCTCGCCGAGCACGAGGTCGCCGCCGACGCCGTCGAGGTCGTCGACCCGCGCAAGGACCCACGCCGCGACGCCTACGCCCGCACCTTCTTCGAGATGCGCTGGCGGCGTGGCGTCACCGAGCACGTCGCCCGCCGGCGGCTGCTCGACCCGGTGTACTTCGGCAACCTGATGGTCAAGGTCGGCGACGCCGACGGCCTGATCGCGGGCCTCACCATGTCCTACCCGGAGACCATCCGGCCGGCGCTGCAGGTCCACCCGATGCTGCCCGACGTCTCCCGGGCCGCCGGCATCTACCTGCTGCTGTTCGAGGACCGGATGATCTTCATCGGCGACACCACGGTCAACCAGGACCCCGACGCCGAGCAGCTCGCCGAGATCGCCTGGATGGCCGGGCAGGTCGCCCAGAACTACTTCGAGACCACGCCGCGCATCGCCATGCTCACCTACTCGAACTTCGGCTCGAACATCGACCCTCGCACCACCAAGGTGCGCGACGCGGTGCGCATCGTGCGCGAGCGCTGGCCGGAGCTCACCGTCGAGGGCGAGATGCAGGCCGACAGCGCCGTCGACGCGACCATCGCCCGCGAGACCTTCCCGTTGTCGGCCATCCAGGGCGACGCCAACGTACTGGTGTGCCCCGACCTGGAGTCCGCCAACATCGTCTACAAGCTGCTCTGGAGGCTCGGCAAGATCGAGGCGATCGGCCCGATCCTGACCGGTATCGGGGCCCCGGTGCACGTTCTCCAGCTCGGCGTCGAGGTCAACGACATCGTCAACATGGCCGCGATCTGCGTGCTCAAGGCGCAGCGGCTCCAGGCCACGCGCCCAGGCAGCTGAACGGGCGCCCCGTCTCACTGGGCAGATCGGCTCAGGGGAGGGCTTCAACCTCCCCTTTTGCCGTCCCGGCTGCTATGATGAGACGCGTTGTCAGTCGGGCCAGGGCCGGTCCGCCGGGTCGAGACACAATGCGCGCGATCGCCGGGCGCTCGCCCGCCTCCACCCCCTTTGACATCCCGGATCGGCCATGACTAGGATTCGCACCATGCGGAACCAGGAGGGAACACCATGAAGAACGTCGCTCGCTCGATCGTCATCCTCGCCATCGCGCTCGCGGTACCGGCGCTCGCCATCGCCCAGAGCACCACCGGGGGGCTGCGCTACACGATCACGGTCACGAAGTTCGAGAACAAGGCGGGCTGGTACGGCCGCTGGGACATCGGCGACGCCTGGGGCACCGTGCTCACCGACATGCTCAACCAGACCGGCAAGTTCATCGTGCTCGGGGAGACCGACATGCGCGCCGCGGCCCTGGACGAGCAGGACTTCGCCGCCTCCGGCCGCACCGCCGGCGGCGGCAAGGCGCCGGTCACCGGTCAGATGACCCCGGCCCAGCTGCTCGTCAAGGGCGCCATCACGCACGTCCAGGACGGCACCGCCAAGGGCGGCGGCGGCATCCGGGTCGGCGGCTTCAACGTCGGCGGCAAGGGTGGCAAGGGCGAGGTCAACGCCACCATCTACGTCGTCGACTCGACCACCGGCATGGTGCTGGCCTCGACCAACGTGGTCGGCGTCAGCAAGCAGAAGGGCCTCAGCCTCGGTTACTCGACCGGCGGCTGGGGCGCCGCCTTCGGCGGCGAGAAGAACGACAACGTCGGCCTCGCCGTGCAGGAGGCCTGCGCCGAGGCGGTGGAGTTCATCAAGGGCCAGCTGGGCGGGATCAAGTGGACCGGCTCGGTGGTGATGGTCAAGGACGGCAAGGTGTACGTCAACCGGGGCAGCCGGGAGGGCGTCTCCACCGGCCAGCAGTTCGTCGTCGGCGACACCGAGGTGCTGCGCGACCCCGACACCGGCGAGGTCCTCGACGAGTCGATGACCGAGGTCGCCCGGCTGCAGGTCTCCGAGGTTCGGGAGAAGCTCGCGATCTGCACCGTCAGCTCGGGCAGCGCCGGCGCGATCGAGAAGGGCATGGCGATCCACCTGCCCTGACGAGGTCCGTCCGCTCGCTCACAGCGCGGCGCCTCGGCGCCGCGTTTCTTCGTGGTCCGCTGACGGCCTCCCGGCTCATGGTGTGCGAAGGCTGCGCGAAGCCCGTGTATACTCTGAGACAGGAACGCTCACCTCGGTGGACGGAGCGAGGAGCAGCATGCAGCGGATGCAGCGTGGAGTCGTGTTGGCGATGGTGCTCAGCCTGTGCGCCAGCGGGACGCTGCTCGCCCAGGGCAGCACGTTCCGAGCGGCCGACAACCCCTACCAGGAAGGCTTCGCCTACTCGGTTGGCCAGGCGTTGGCGCCGAACGTCGAGATCGACGGAGTCCGCTGGAGCCTGGTCCGGGTCGCCCCCCGCGGCGACCGTCCGATCGAGGGGAGCAAGTCGAACCAGGTCGAGATCACCCTCGAGCTGGAGAACGTGAGCGGCAGCGCGGCCTCGGCGCAGATCGTGCTGCTCCTCGAGGATGCCGGCGGAAGCCCCCTGGAGAGGATCAGCCTCGACGCCGTGAGGGTCCCCTCCGGCCGCGTCAAGTCGGAGGCACAGCGCACCCGGGTCGAGGGAGACGCCCTGCTCGCCACCGCGCGCCTCTACCTCTTCTGCGAGATCGCGCGCTAGCCGACCCCCGAGCTGCCGGCACCCGCTCGCTCACCAGGAGGTCTCCCGGCGGAGCAGGGCGAGGAACTCCTCGCGGACCTTGCGGTCGGCGAAACAGCCGCGCAGCGCCGAGGTGGTGGTCAGGGCGCCGGGCTTCTTGACGCCGCGCATCTCGACGCACAGGTGGCGCGCCTCGACGACCACCATGACCCCCTGGGGCCGCAGCTTGGTCCAGAGGAACTCGGCCACCTGCTCGGTCAGCCTCTCCTGGAGCTGCGGCCGCTTGGCGTAGAACTCGAGGATCCGCGGCAGCTTCGACAGACCGACGATGGTCGACTCGGGGATGTAGCCGATGTGCGCGTGCCCGTAAAAGGGCACGAAGTGGTGAGCGCACATCGAGTAAAACGGGATCTCGCGCTCGATCACCATGTGGTGGTAGCCGCCATCGTTGGGGAAGGTCGTCACCCTGGGCTCGGCGCCCTCTCGAAGACCGTGGAACATCTCGAGGTACATCTTCGCCACCCGCTGCGGGGTGTCGACGAAGTTGGCATCCGTCAGGTCGAGGTTGAGCTCGGCCATCATCGCCGCCATGTGGCCGGCCATGCGCTCGATGCGCCCGGCCTCGTCAGCGTTGGGAATCGAGTTGCCGCCGGCGAGCAGGTCGGGCTCGGCCACAGCCTGGATCGGGTGCACCATTTTTCACCTCCAGTGGCGGTAAGCGGCCGCCGGCGCCGGCTATTCCAGCGGCGACACCACAACGCTCTGCTACGATCCCGGCCGACTGGAGCGACCGACGATGACCGATCTTCTCGTCACCGGCGCCTACGGGCAGCTCGGTCGGGCGGTCCTGGCCGCGGCCGCGGCCCGCCGGCTCACAGCACTCGGCCACGACCTCGACACCCTCGACATCACCGACGGTGAGGCCGTGTCCCGTGCCCTCGAGAGCACCCGGCCGGCCGCCGTGGTCAACTGCGCCGCCTTCACCGCGGTCGACGCCTGCGAGACCGACGAGGCGACGGCGATGCGGGTCAACTCCCAGGCGGTGGGTCACCTCGCCGGCGCCTGCGACCGACTCGGGGTCCGCCTGCTGCACGTTTCGACCGACTACGTCTTCTCCGGCGATGGCGACCGGCCCTACCGCGAGGACGACCCGGTCGGTCCGCGCAGCGCCTACGGCCGCAGCAAGCTCGCCGGAGAGCTCGCCGCAGCCGCGGCCCGCCACCACCTCGTCGTGCGCACGGCGTGGTTGTACGGTCACGGCGGTCAGAGCTTCGTCGAGGCGATCCGCCGGCAGCTCGCCGCCGGCGTCGACCCGCTCCGCGTCGTCGCCGACCAGTTCGGCAGCCCGACCTTCTGCGACGACCTCGCCGAGGCCCTGCTCGACCTGGACCGGACCGGCGCCACGGGGATCGTGCACGCGGTCAACGAGGGCCACGTCTCCTGGCACGGCTTCGCCCGCGAGATCGTCCGCCGCCTCGGCAGCACCACGGAGGTCGTTCCGGTTCGGACCGCGGACTTCCCACGACCGGCGCCGAGACCGGCGTGGTCGGTGCTCTCGACCGACCGCCTGGCGGTCCTTCTCGGCCGCCGGCTGCCGCCCTGGCCGGACGCCCTCGGTCGCTACCTGGAGGGCACGTGCGCCATCTGACCACCGGCGGCAACGGCTTCGTCGGCGTGCACCTGGCGGCGGCCCTGGTCCGGGCTGACGGCCCTTCTCGACGCCGGGCGCTGGTCTGGGGCGCCGCCAACCGGGCCGAGCTCGCCGACTGCGACCCCGACCTCGAGGTGCTCGAGGCCGACCTGCGGCGCCCCCAGGAGGTGCGCGCGGCAGTCGCCGGCTTCGCGGCAGATCGGGTCTACCACCTGGCGGCGGCGGCGTCGGTCGGCGCCTCGTGGCGCCGGCCCACCCTCGCCTTCGAGGTCAACGTCCTCGGCACCCTGAACCTGTTCACCGAGCTCCGGGCCGCCGGCGCTCCGGCTCGTGTCGTGGTGCCGACCTCCGGCGAGGTCTACGGCCGCTCCGCCCAAGGAGCACGCTGCACCGAGGACCTTCCCCTCGCGCCGCTGTCGCCCTACGCCGTCTCCAAGGCGGCGCAGGACCTGCTGGCGGGCCAGGAGAGCGCCAGCGGCGGGCTGCAGACCGTCCGCCTGAGGCTGTTCAACCACACCGGCCCGGGTCGGCCGGCGGAGTTCGCCGAGTCGAGCTTCGCCCGCCAGATCGCGGCCGCCGAGCTCGGCCTCGCCGAGGCCCGTGTCGAGGTGGGCAACCTCGAGGCGGTCCGCGACTTCACCGACGTGCGCGACGTCGCCCGAGCCTACCTGCTGGCTGCCGAGCTCGGCAAGCCCGGCGCCGCTTACAACGTGTGCAGCGGCCGGCCGGTGACCCTTGCCGAGGTGCTCGACCGTCTCCGTCGCATGGCCCGCGTGGCCGTCGAGGTCACGGTCGACCCGGACCGACTGCGCCCGGCCGAGGTGCCGGTGCTCGTCGGCGACCCGAGCCGCTTTGCGGCACGCACCGGCTGGCGCGCCTCGATCCCGCTCGAGCGGACCCTCGAGGACCTCCTCGACCACTGGCGAAACACCCTCACGCGCGAACTCGACCGACCGTCTCCTTGAGAATCGACCCCTCCCGTGGCACAGTGGGCCAGGCTCAAGCGCGGGGGAGAGCTCTCGCCGTCCTGGAGGACCCGTGGACATGACGCGGCAGAACCTGATCGCTCAGTGGGCGTTCGACACCCGGCCGATCCTCGGCCGCTTCCACCTCTGGCTGGAGGATGTCACCGAGCGATGGCTGACCCGGGACGACTGCGACCACCTCTCCTTCGTCGGCGACTCCCTCGAGCGGGCCTTCGTCATGGCAGCCGCGGTGACCGCCCTCGGCACGCGTCTGTTCGGCCGCTATGGCGAGGGCGCCGGCCTGGACAAGGCTGCCGTCAACCGGGTCAAGAAGGACGCCGACGCGGTCTCGGCCTACGCCCTCAGCGAGGCGCTCTGGTACCTGACCCGGAACCTGCCCGAGAACCACGCCGTGATGGTGTCCCTCGGTGAAGGTCTGATGCCGAAGGCCGGCGAGACCCCGGAGATGGGCTCCAACCCGCTCCTCGGCTTCGGCAGGGTCTACGCCAGGCCGCAGGTGGCCCGCTTCGTCGACCACCGCGTCCACCAGCTGCTCAACGACTCTCGCTACGGCTGGGAGCAGTTCTGGAGCGACGTGCAGACCTCCGGCATCCGCATCTGGGGCGCCGCGATCGACACCCTCGAGAACACCTCCCGCTTCGCGATCGGCGGCGAGACCGGCCCGATGACCATCCTGCACCTGTTCGACCAGCCGCTCAAGGTCGCCCAGCCCTACGAGGGGTACATGGGCAACCTGGTGCTGCCCAAGGAGGTCGTCGACCAGGCCGCCGAGCGCTCGATCCTCATCAGCTTCCTGACCCCGCGGGCGCTCGTCATGGACGCCATCGAGGCCGTCTACCCGGGCATCCGACCGGAGCACGTCCACGTCTGGACCCTCGGTGGGCGCTCCCGCAGTCCCCGCCTCGGCAGCCTGTGGCAGGAGTGGCGCGATCTCGGGGCCCATCTGGTCGAGGACGGCTGGACGGTCCCGGGAACCGGCCTGCCGGCCTTCACCGAGTCCGGCACCTATGCCCCCTGCATGCGGGTCGGCCCGTTCGTCGACGACGACGGCCAGACCCACCTCTTCCTGTGCGACGGCTACGCCGCTACCGCCGAGGCGATGCAGGCGGCGAGCCTCGACCCGGTGCTCCGGCTGCAGACCTCGATGTGCGTCTTCACCTCGCGCTTCGAGGTGTCCTGGGAGCGGGAGGCGAGGATCATGGGCCTCGAGCCGACGGCAGCGAACTTCGCGGACCGCCTCGGCGAGGTGCTCGGCCGCGCTCCCGACGCCGCCGACCTCGAGCTCTACCGGCGGGTGATCGACACCGCCCGCGAGGCCGCGATTCCCCTCGGACGACGCACCATCACCGCCGACGACCTGTTCCCGAACAAGCGCTGGCGGGTGCTCGCCCTGGCCAGCTACATGCTGCCCGATCCCTACACCGGCGCCCCCGGCGTCGAGCAGATCGGCCCGGACGTCTACCGGGTGACGACCCACGCCGCCACCCGCCACGGCATTCTCGAGGTCGCCACCAGCCTTCGCCTGATGGAGCCCGTGGACGAGATGCGGATGGTCTTCTCGCCGTTGCTCGACCGCTTCTACGGCGGCCAGGACTACCGCTCGCGGGCGGTCAAGGTGTCGGACTCCGGCCGCATCCGAAACGAGCTTCAGACGCTCTGCTCGGAGGCCATCGAGTACCTCCCCGACGACCGCATGCGGGTCCACTTCGACCAGGTCGACGACGCCGTGCTGCCGCCCGACAAGAAGGCCCTGATCCGCGAGGTCCTGGCCTGGTACAAGCAGCACCACCCGATCTGGTTCCGCTGGCTGGAGCTGGGCTGAGAGCCGCCCGCCCGAGGATGAGCGGTGCGCCGACCCCCGTCATCGTCCGCTGGACGGCCCTCGACCGCCCGGCCATCGCGACACTAGGGTCAGCCCTGCTCGACGACGGCGAGCGGCGGCGCGCCGGCAGCCTCAGGGCAGAAGAGGTGCGGCGCACCTTCGTCGTCAGCCGCACCATGCTGCGATCGGTGGTCGGCGCTCTCACCGGGACCGACCCCGCCGCCCTGCGCTTCGGCGTCGGCGACCGGGGTCGCCCCCGCCTCGTCGGACCGGCGGGCGCGAAACTCGACTTCAACCTGTCCCACTCCCACGGTCTGGTCGCCGTGGCCGCAGCCGCCACCGGCCCACTCGGCCTCGACCTCGAGCGGCTGCGCGAGGTGGCCGCGGCCGAGCGTCTCGCCCGGCGGTTCTTCGCCCCGGACGAGCTCGCCGCGGTGCTCGACCGGGAAGGCGCCGACAGGGATCGCGCCTTCCTTGCCATCTGGACAGCCAAGGAGGCCTGGCTCAAGGCCACCGGCCGGGGGATCTCGGTCCCGCTCGCGTCCGTGGAGGTCGAGCCCGACCCGGACAGACCACCGCGTCTGGTCGCACTGCCCGACGACGACCCGGCACGCTGGTCCCAGGCCCGCGTTCCCCTGCCCCTGGATGCTGTCTGCACCCTCACCGTCGCCGGGCCCCTGGGGGCCCTCGAGGTCCGCGAATGGCGACCGTGAGTCAGGGGATCAGGGGCCAGGGGTCGGCGGCAGGCGGCAGGAATGGTCCGGTCCCCTTACGCCTCACACCTCACCCCTCACTCCGGCCGCGAGGGCGGCGGGCGGGCCGGGGCAGGTTGTCTACGGGCCGCTGCGTGCCGAGCGCCGCGGCTCGAACTCCTGACCCCGTGCGGGTGGGCGGGCGTGCTCCCTGATCCCTGCTCCCTGTTCCCCGTCCCCCCGTCTCAGGCGCTCTCCCGCGAGGACGGTTACCCCTCCTGCTCGCGGCTCCAGTCCGGGGTGATCTTGGTCGCGAGGAAGGTCCGCACGCCACGCCGGCAGTCGGGCTCGGCTCGCTGCCGGACGTTGGCCGCCGCTGCGGTCTCGAGGGCCTCTCGCCAGCCGAGCCCGACGACCTCGTTGAGCAGCCGCTTGGTGGCGGCCAGGGCCGACGGCGATGCCTTGGCGGCCACCGAGCGGGCGAGCTCGAGGGCGCGGTCGAGGGCGCCCCCGGCGGGCGCGAGCTCGTCGGCGAGGCCGAGGGCGACGGCGCGCTCGCCGTCGACCATCTCCGGGTCAAGCAGCAGCCGCCGGGCGACGTGACCGGGCACTCGCCGGGTCAGAAAGGTGAGCACCATGGCGGCGAGGAAGCCGATCCGCACCTCGCTGTAGGCGAAACGGGCGCCGGGCTCGGCGACCACCAGGTCGCAGGCGGTGGCGAGCCCGCAGCCGCCGGCGACCGCCGCCCCCTGGACCGCCGCCACCGTCAGCTTCGGGTGGTCGAGCAGAACCTCGAAGAGCCGGCGCAGGCGCTCCGAGTCGGCGATGTTGTCCTGGGCGTCGCCGCCCTCAGCCAGCTTCTCCAGCGCCTCGAGGTCGGCGCCCGCCGAGAAGTGCCGGCCCGCGCCGGCGAGCACCACGGCCCGCAGCGCGGGCTCGCGGGCCGCCGCGACGAGGGTGTCGGTGAGGGCCTCGACCATGGCCGCCGACAGCGGGTTGGCGCGATCCGGCTCGTTGAGGGTGAGGACTCGCAAAAAACCCACGTCGCGGCACAGCACGTGCTCGACCATGGTGGCATCCTACAACGACCCGCCGCACGGTACAGGTGCTGCGGTAAGATCCCCGCCACGATGGCGGGACGACTCGCGGCCACCTCGGCCTTCCTGGCGCACCTCGCGCGTGATCTCGCCGGCACCCTCCGTCGCCGCTGGAGCACCTGGCAGAGTCGCGTCGTCAGCGGCCAAGGCCCGATCGTCGTCGGGGTGGACGCCTACCCCTTCACCGAGCACATGACCGGCGTCGGCTGGTACGAGTGGCAACTGCTCGAGGCCCTCGACGAGGTCGGCGAGGGCCTCGAGCTCAACCTCTACGCCCACACCTTCCGGGCGCCCGGCGAGCCGGCCGCGCCGGCCCTGCCCGGACATCGGCGCATGCGGCTCCGCTGCCACCACCTGCCGGAGGGCTTCCTCTTCCCCATCCGTCCGACCCTGACCGTGCTGCGCCGGGTCGTCGAGCCGCTGCTCAGGCTTCTCGACAACAACCAGGTGATGTTCGCGCCGAACTTCTTCCTGCACCGCGACCAGCTCCCGTTCGGCAGGTCGATCGTGGCCACGGTGCACGACCTCGCGTTTTGCGCCCGTCCCGACACGGTGGCGCCAGAGACCCTTCGGGAACTCGAGTCCCAGCTGCCCGACACCCTGTTCCGCGCCGAGCGCCTGATCGCGGTCTCCGACGCCACCGCCAGCGACCTCGAGACCCACCTCGGCATCCCCCGACGCCGGATCCACACCATCCACGAGGGCATCGACCCCGGATTCGCCACCCTCGCCGGATCGACCCCGGCGGGGGTGTCCCTCCCCTATCTCCTGTTCGTCTCGACCCTGGAGCCGCGCAAGAACGTCGTCGGCGTGCTCGCCGCCTTCCACCTGCTGGTCGAGTGGGGCTATCCCGGGCAGCTGGTCCTGGTCGGCCGCTGGGGCTGGCGGACCGAGGGCATCCGCGACGCCATCGAGCGCTCGCCGGCGCGCCATAGAGTCCTCCACCTCGAAGGGGTCGAGCGCGACCAGCTGCCGTGCCTCTATCGGGGCGCCGACGCCCTGCTCTTCCCGTCCTGGCTCGAGGGCTTCGGCCTGCCGATCCTCGAGGCCATGGTGTGCGGCACCCCGGTCGTCACCTCGGGCTCGTCCTCGATGCCCGAGGTCGCCGGGCCGGCCGCGGTCTACGTCGACCCGTCGAGCGCCCACGGCATCGCCTCCGCGGTTTCGTCGCTGCTCGCCGACCCGCAGCATCGACAGCGGTTGGTGGCTCTCGGTCGGGAGCGTGCAACCCGCTTCTCCTGGCGCCGCGCCGCGGCGGCGACCCGTGAGACGCTGTGCCAGGCGGCCGGTCTCGAGCCGGCCGGCGACGATGCGTATCGCGTGTGACGCCCGCGCCCTGCTCGGGCCCCTGACCGGGGTCGGGACGTGGACGCTCGAGATCATGGGCGGCCTCGCCGCATCTCCCGGTCTCGAGGTCGTTCTGGCGGCGCCGCGGCCCGTCGAGCTGCCGCCGTCGCGGCGCGGCCATGCCATGTCGACGCTGCCGACGCCTCCGTTCCGACTTCCTGGGACGCTGTGGCTCCACACCTTGCTGCCGGCAGCGCTGGCGGCCGCCCGCGCCGAGGTCTTCGTCGCCTCGTTGGCGATCGCGCCGCGGCGCTCGCCGGTCCCGGTGGTGACCATGGTCCACGACCTGACACCCCGCACTCATCCCCACCGCCACACCCTGGCCAACCGCTTCTGCTTCAACGCCTACCTCGAGGAGTCCCTGGAGCTCTCGGCGGCGGTCGTGACCGGCTCGTCGGCCACCGCGACCGAGCTCGAGGCCACCTTCCCCTGGCTCGCCGGTCGGCTGGTCCGGATCGGCTACGGCGTCGACGGCTTCTTCACGCCGGCGCCGGAGGGCGACGACGGGCGGTCGGTCCGCGAGCAACACGCCGGGGGCCGCCGCTACCTCCTCCACCTCGGCACCCTCGAGCCGCGCAAGGGGCTCGAGCCCCTGGTGGCGGCCTGGGAGGCCCTCTGTGAGAGCCTCGCCGATCCCCCGGCCCTCGTCGTCGCCGGCGCCCCGGGCTGGCGAACCGGCCCGATCCTGGCCCGCCTCCGGCGGTCGCCGCGGGCCCAGCACCTCCATCTCCCCGGCTACGTCTCCCGCGCCGAGGTGCGGGACCTCATGCGCCACGCCGAGGTGTTCGTGCTCGCCTCGGAGGCCGAGGGTTACGGCCTGCCCCTCGCCGAGGCGATCTGCTGCGGCGCCCCGGCGGTCGCCGCCGACCTCCCGGTGCTCCGCGAGACCGCCGGCGACGCCGCACTGTACGCCGACGCCGGGGATCCCGCGGCCCTGGCCGCCGCGATCGCCCGGGCCCTCGACCCCGCGGTCGCCGCC